>JASLGJ010000515.1 GCA_030150085.1 Candidatus Elarobacter sp.
GCGCCCAGCAGCGGCGTGTCGAAGATGCCGGGCAGGATCGTGTTGACCCGGATGCCGTCGTTCATCAGGTCGCGCGCGACCGGCAGGGTCAGGCCGACGACGCCCGCCTTCGAGGCCGCGTACGCGGCCTGGCCGACCTGCCCGTCGAGCGCCGCGACCGAGGCGGTGTTAACGATCGCGCCGCGCTCGCCGTCGTCCAGCGGGTCGAGCGCGAGCATCCCGGCCGCGGACTTGGCGATGCAGCGGAACGTGCCGATCAGGTTGATCCGGACGATGCGCTCGAACGCGTCGAGCGGAAAGTGCGCGACCGCGCCCGTGGCCTTGTCGCGCGACGCGGTCTTGAACGCGTTCCCGGTCCCGGCGCAGTTGACCAGCACGCGCTCCGGGCCGTGCGCCGCGCGGGCCCGCGCGAAGCCGGCGTCGACTTGCTCGTCCGACGTCACGTCCACCGCGCAGAACGTGCCGCTCAGCTCGCGCGCGGCAGCCTCGCCCCGCGCGGCGTTCACGTCGAACAGCGCCACCTTCACCCCGCGCGCGGCGAGCGCGCGCGCCGCCGCCAGGCCCAGGCCCGAAGCGCCGCCGGTCACCACGGCCGCGACGCTCGCGTCGAGCCGCACCTCAGAGCCGCTCGACGATCGTGACGTTGGCCAGGCCGCCACCCTCGCACATGGTCTGCAGGCCGTAGCGCCCGCCGCGCCGGTGCAGCGCGTGCAGCAGCGTCGTCATCAGCTTGGTGCCCGAGCTGCCCAGCGGGTGGCCCAGCGCGATCGCGCCGCCGTGCACGTTGAGCCGCTCCGGGTCGGCGCCGGTCGCGCGCAGCCAGGCCAGCGGCACCGGCGCGAACGCCTCGTTGACCTCGAACAGGTCGATGTCGTCCACCCTCAGCCCGCTCTTCTTCAGCGCGCGCTCGGTGGCGGGAAGCGGCGCTTCGAGCATGATCACCGGGTCGTGCCCGAGCACGCTCATGTGGTGGATGCGCGCCAGCGGCCGCGCACCCAGCGCGCGCAGGCCGCGCTCGTTGACGACCAGGCAGGCCGAGGCGCCGTCGCAGATCTGGCTCGAGCTGGCGGCGGTGATCCGCCCCTCGGGGTGGAGCAGCTTCACCGCGCGGATGCCCTCCAGGCTGGCGTCGAAGCGAATTCCCTCGTCGACCGCGTGCACCGCGGTCGAGCCGTCGTCGAGCGTCACTTCGAGCGGCACGATCTCGTCGGCGAAGTACCCGGCCCGCGTCGCGGCGATCGCCTTGCGGTGGCTGTCGTAGCTGTACGCGTCGAGCTCGTCGCGCGAGAGATCGTACTTGCGCGCGATCGTTTCGGCGCCGGTGAACTGGCTGAACTGGACGCCGGGGTAGCGCGCTTCCATGTTGGGGCTCTTGTAGGTGCCGAAGCCGTGCTCGGCCGGGAGCGCGCTGGAGAGCGTGATCGGCACGCGGGTCATGCTCTCGACCCCGCCCGCGATCACCACGTCCATCGTGCCCGACATGACGGCCTGCGCGGCGAAGTGCAGCGCCTGCTGCGACGAGCCGCACTGGCGGTCGATCGTCGTCCCCGGCACGCTCTCGGGCAGCTTCGAGGCCAGCACCGCGTTGCGGCCGACGTTGATCGCCTGCTGACCGACCTGCCCGACACAACCCAGGATGACGTCCTCGACCAGCGCGGGATCGGCGCCGCTGCGCTCGACCAGCGCGTCGAGCACCCGCGCCGCGAGGTCGGCCGGGTGCCAGCCCGCGAGCTTGCCGCCCTTGCGGCCACCCGCGGTCCGCACCGCGGCGACGATATACGCTTCCGGCATGCGGTAGAGTACCGCCGCGCGCGGCGGGCGCCTTCTCGCCGCGCGGCCCGCGGGCCGGAGGGCTACGCCGCGCGGACGGGGCTGGGGTGGGGCTGCGTGCGGCCCCAGTGGCGCAGCGCGCCCAGCGCGACCGCCATCGCGAGCAGCAGCGCCGGCCCGGGGATCATGGAGGCTTGCCCGTGGGTCAGGTGCGAGTAGAGCGCGCCGACCATGATGCAGCCCAGCAACGACGCCCCGACGTGCGCCAGGCGGGGAACCAGGACGAGCACCGCGCCCACGATCTCGACCGCCCCGACCAGGGTCATGCTCCACGGCGGGTAGCCGAACAAGCGGAACAGCCCCGCCATCATCGGCTCGTCCATGAGCTTCTCGACCCCCATCGAGAAGAACGTCAGGGCCAGCAGCACCGAGAGCACCCAGGCAACGAACGCGCGCATCGCGACACCTCCATCGCACCCGTGCCGCTCATGATACGCCCGCCGGAAGAGCTCCGGCAAGCGCGTGCCGCCGTCTCGCCCGGCAGGCAACGAAGCTCGGCAACGGCCGGAGCGGCCGCGCCGCCGGATCGGCCTCGAGCCCGGTAAGCGGCCCGGCGGGAGAGAACCGTTCCGGCATGGTCCACATCGAACGCGTGACCGGCTCCTCGCTGGACCGCTTCCGGCGGCTCGTCGCGCGCTATCAGGAGACGTCCGAGGTCGTGGTGCGGGACGACGCCGAGTCGCTGGCACGCGCGGCCGAGCCGCCGTACCGCGCGCTGATCGCGGTCGTCGGCGGCGAGGACGCCGGCTGCGTGCTGCTGCGCCCGCTCCCGGTCGAGCCCGCGGCGGCCGAGATCAAGCGCCTCTACGTCGAGCCGAGGTTCCGCGGCTCGGGCGTCGCCCAGGCGCTGGTTCAGGCGCTGCTGCGCGACGCGGTCGAGCTGGGATACGCGGCGGCGTACCTCGACACCGCGGCCGACATGCTGCCGGCCCAGGCGCTCTACGAGCGGATCGGGTTCCGCGACTGCCCGCCCTACAACGACAACCCGCAGGCGGCGCGCCACATGCGCCGGGCCTTGTAGCGCGAGGTCAGTGGAAGTTCCGCGCCCGCACCTTCTCCGCCGTGCCCGAGGTGTCCAGCGGCCAGCAGCGCTTCATGATGACGTCGATGCAACCGTACTCCTTCTGCAGGGTGCCTTCGACGATCAGGCACGGTGAGCTGCGGATCGTGCGGCGGTTGCGCTCGTAGACGTCGGGGCGGACGATCACGTTCACCAGGCCCGTCTCGTCTTCCAGGGTCAGGAACACGAAGCCCTTGGCGGTGCCGGGGCGCTGGCGGGTGATCACCATGCCGCCGATCTTGCAGACCAGGTTCTTGGGCATCGCCGGGAGGCGGCTCGCGGCCAGTACGTTCTGGCGCTCGAGCGCGGGCCGCAGGTGCGCGATCGGGTGCACCTCGCTGACCCCGGTGACGTGGATGTCGAGCCGGGTCTGCTCCAGCGCGCTCAAGGGGCGCAGCACGGGCAGCGGCTCGTCCTCGATCTCCATCGCGCGCCCCAGCTCGCCGCGCGCCTCGCGCTCGTTCAGGCCGCGCAGAGCCCACATCGCTTCGCGCCGGGTCGCGTACCAGGGCGCGAAGGCGCCCGCCGCGGCCAGGTTCTCCAGCGCCTCGCGCTCCAAGCCGGTGCGGCGCGCGAAGTCGACCAGGTCGGCGAACTCGCGCGGCGCGCCGGCTTCGTAGGCGGGCGGGCGGCCTTCGCGCGGGGCGTCCTCGCCGTAGGCCAGCGCGCGCTCCAGCCGGTCGCGCT
Source organism: Candidatus Elarobacter sp. (assembly GCA_030150085.1). Classification (GTDB taxonomy): domain Bacteria; phylum Vulcanimicrobiota; class Vulcanimicrobiia; order Vulcanimicrobiales; family Vulcanimicrobiaceae; genus Vulcanimicrobium. The sequence goes on from JASLGJ010000515.1 coordinate 3,578, forward strand.
GCACCTCGCCCAGGCCGCGCACCAGGTGGAAGCCCAGCCGCAGCGCGCCCTCCTTGTCGACGAAGCTCCACCACTCGCTCTCGTTGACCGCGATCGGCTTCACCGCCACGTCGTGGCGGCGGGCGTCGTTGACCAGCACCTCGGTGGAGTAGAAGCCCATCGGCTGCACGTTGAGGATCGCCGCGGCGAACACCGCCGGCTCGTGGCACTTGACGTAGGCCGAGGCGTAGGCGAGGAGCGCGAACGAGGCCGCGTGCGACTCGGGGAAGCCGTAGTCGGCGAAGCCTTCGAGCATGTGGTACAGCTTGTCGGCGTCCTCGCGCGGGATGCCGTTCTGCACCATGCCCTCCACCAGGCGGGGATAGATCTCGACCATCCGCTCGCGCGAGCGCTTGTGCCCCATCGCGCGCCGCAAACGGTCCGCCTCGCCCGCCGAGAAGCCCGCCGCCTCCATCGCCATGCGCATGCCCTGCTCCTGGAACAGCGGCACGCCCAGCGTGCGCTCGAGGATCGGCTCGAGCTTGGGGTGCGGGTAGGTCACCGGCTCCAGGCCGTTGCGCCGGCGCAGGAAGGGGTGGATCATGTCGCCCTGGATCGGCCCGGGGCGGATGATCGCGACCTGCATCACCAGGTCGTAGAAGCAGGCCGGTTTGAGGCGCGGGAGCATCGACTGCTGCGCGCGCGACTCGACCTGGAACACGCCGATCGAGTCGGCCCGCTGCAGCATCTCGTAGGTCGGGCGGTCGTCGGGCGGGATCGCGGCCAGCGAGAGCGGCGCGCGCTCGGGATAGCGCCGCGCGTAGAGCGCGAACGCGTCGCGCAGCAGCGAGAGCATGCCCAGCCCGAGCAGGTCGATCTTGATCAGCCCCATCTCGGCCAGATCGTCCTTGTCCCACTGGATCACGGTGCGGTCGCGCATCGAGGCCCACTCCACCGGCGCCACCTCGACCAGCGGCGAGCGGGTGATCACCATCCCGCCGCTGTGGATGCCCAGGTGGCGCGGAAAGCCGTCGATGCGCCGGCACATCGCCAGCAGCAGCGCGCCCACCTCGCCGCCGACCGGGCCGCGCAGATGCGCGTCGGGATCGGCTCCGAAGTCCTTGGCGACGAAGCCGTACTGGTTGCCGCGCTCCGCGGCCGGCGTGTCGTCGCCGCGCGAGGCGAGCTGGTTGGAGCCGACGTCGAGGTCGCGCCGCTTCGCGACCGAGTCCGGCAGCGGCGCGTCCGCGCCGTCCGCGGCGCCCAGCGCGCCGGCGAGCGACTCGCGCGCGTCGTACTCGCGCACGATCTCGTCGAGCTGGCCCAGGGTGAGGCCGAGCGCCTTGCCGACGTCGCGGATCGCCGAGCGGGTGCGGTA
>JASLGJ010000534.1 GCA_030150085.1 Candidatus Elarobacter sp.
GTCGACGATCCCGTCCCCCGCCGCGGCGCCCAGCCGTGCTTCGCCGGCGCGTTCGAACGTGCACAGTCTCATGCGCGGCCGTTAGATGAGAAGAACGCCGCCCACCTCTCTTTGGTGCGGACGGCGTTCTGGTTTCCCGAGGGCGAGTACGGAGTGATGCTGGAGGCCCCTCGCGAGCTGTTCTGCCCGCACGACTCCGGCCCTAAACGTCGGGGACCATTTTTTTGAGGAGTTTCGCGCCGCTCGCGTGCCGCCGACTCGGCAGGTGGAACGGCGCTCGCTCGCGGATTTCGAGCGCCCGCCCTCGCGAGCGGGGTGGAAGGAAAGCTCGCATGACGACCGTTGCCGAGGACCGCCCCAGCGCGGTCTCGCCCTTGCGCCAAGACGCGGCCGGCTGGGCGCTGGCCGCCCGCGACGCGCGCCAAGCGCTCCGCCTGCGCCACGTCTTCCGCGCCTACCTGATCGCGCACGGCCACCCCGCCTCCGATTTCCACGCCGCCGAGGTCGTCTACGGCGAGCTGGTGGCGAACTGCGACCGCCACGCGCCCGGGCCGGTGCGGGTGGAGTTCCGCTGGGAGGGCGCGGTCCTGGCCGTGGTCGACGGCAGCGACCGCCTGCGCACCTGGCCCTTCTCGCCCGACGACTGCGCGGCCGAGACGACCCACCACGCCTACGCCCTGCTGCGCGAGCTGGGCCGGGAAGTCCGCCTGGCCCGCGAGCCGGGCGGCGGCACCCGCGCCAGCGTGGTTCTGCCGGTCCTGCGCCGGGACTAAGGGCCGAACGACACTCGGACCCGGCTCCCGCCGCGCGGGCCGGGCTCGACCGCCAGCCCCTGGGAGAGCGCGCGGACCAGGTTGAGCCCGCGCCCGTTCTCGGCCAGCGGGTCGATCGCCACCTCGCCGGGGACGAAGCCGCTCCCGCTGTCCTCGACCACCAGCTCCACCTCGCCCCGGCCGGCGCTGGCGAGCACCACCCGCAGCGGGCCCGGAGCGTGGCGAACCGCGTTGGCGACCAGCTCCCCGAAGACCAGTTCGCTGGCGTAGCGCAGGTCGTCGCTGCCGGTCCACTCGGCGGTCAGGGCGCCGACCTCGCGCCGCACCAGCACGCCGGTCCGGCCGTCGGCGCTGGTGAAGCGCCACTCGCGCTCGTCGCCCGGCCGAGGCTGGGCGAAGCGGTCGATGCTCACGGTCAGGATCGCGATGTCGTCGGTCGGAACGTCCTCGCCCAGGACCGATTTCATCAGCGCTCCGGCCAGGTGGTCGATCTCCTCGGCGGCCAGGGCCGCGATCGCGTTCTCGATCCGCCGCTCGGCGTCGTCGATGTCGCGCGCGAACTCCAGCAGGCCGTCGGTGTAGAACACCAGCGTGCACGGCGCGTGCAGGCGCAGCGCGAAGTCGACCCCCTCCTCGTCGCGCAGGCCGATCGGCAGCCCGGCCCCGGGCAGCCGGCGCAGCGCGGCGCCGTCGTGCAGCAGCGGGGGCGGGTGCCCGGCGGTGGCGTAGGCGAAGCGCCCGCCGGCCGGGTCGAGCACGCCGAAGATCGCGGTCACGAACACGGTCCGCCCGCTGGCGACCAGCAGGCGCGAGGCCCGGTCGAGGATCGCCGAGGGCTCGGCCGACTCGAACGAGGCCGCCCGCAGGGCCTGGCGGATCTCGCCCATGATGACGGCCGCCGCGAGGCCGTGCCCGGTCACGTCGCCGATCGCCAGCGCGATCCGCCCGTCGGGCAGCTCGAAGGCGTCGTAGAAGTCGCCCCCGACCCGCTGCGACTCCGACGCCGCGGAGTACGACTCGGAGAAGCGGATGTCGGGCAGCTGGGGCAGGTAGGCCGGCAGCATGGCCCGCTGGAGCGCGTCGGCGGTGGTCCGCTCGCGCTCGTAGACTCGGGCGTGGTCCAGCGAGAGGGCGGCCCGGCGGGCGAACTCGCGCACCAGCGCGACGTCGTCGGGGTCGTAGGCCCGGCCGCCGTTGCGGACCAGCGCCAGCACCCCGATGGCGGCGTCGCCGGCCAGCAGGGGGACGACCATCGCCGCCCCGGCCGGCAGCTCGCGCAGCCAGGGGTCGGGGAAGCGGTCGGGCTTGTCGAGCACGACCGGGTCGCCGCCGGCCACCACCGAGGCCACCGCGTCGTGCAGCTCCGGGCCCAGCGGCGCGCCCAGGAAGCGCCGCCCGTCCAGCTCCTCGCTCACGATCGTGCTGCCCAGCCCGGTCAGCACGTAGCGGCCGTCGTCGTCGACCAGCGCGACCCAGGTCCGCTCGGCCAGGCGCGGGATCAGCAGGGTCTTGATCCCCGCCACCGTGGCCGTGACGTCGAGCGAGGCCCCCAGCCGCTCGCCGGCCCGGGCCAGGAAGGCGTCGCGCTCCTCGAGCCGCTTCTGGGCGTCGACGTCGGTCCCGGTCCCGATCCAGGCCATGGTCCTGTCCTCGCGGGCCCGGACCGGCACCACGTTGAGCAGGAACCAGCGGTAGCGCCCGCCGGCCTGGCGGACGCGGTACTCGGCCGCGAACGGCTCGCCGCTGCGCAGGGCGTGCCGCCAGCGCTCGCGCGCGTCCAGCTCGTGGTCGGGGTGGAGCACCGCGCGCCAGCCGGCGCCGCGGGTCGCGTCGAGGTCCAGCCCGGTGTACGCGGTCCAGCGGTCGTTGACGTACTCCACCTCGCCGTCGCTGCGGGTGGTGAAGATCAGCTGCGGCACCACGTTGGCCAGCGACGCGTAGCGCGCTTCGCCGATCTCGAGCGCCTCGGCGGTGGTCCGGGTGCGGGCCGCCAGGCGCGTCATCAGCCCGTTGTATTTGACCACGAACACGGCCAGCACGACGACCGCCGCGATCAGCCCCTCCAGCCGCCCGGCGTACCAGCCCACGGTGTAGCGCGCCGTGCCGAGCGTCCCCGCGGTGAAGACGTCGATCCCGCGGGCCAGCAGCACCACGGTCAGCCAGACCTCGGTCACCGTCCGCCAGCGCGCGCCGGCGACCGCCAGCGCGGCGACCTGGAGCAGGACCAGGGCCGGGCTCGCGAAGCGCGTGAAGAGAACGGTGTAGCGGCTGCTCTCGTCGACCAGCCGCGGCAGGAGGCCGTGCCCGAGCGTGAAGAGCAGGCTCAGCCCGGCCAGTGCCGCGACGGTCGCCAGCCCGGCGGCCCGGGCGGCGCTGCGCGGGAACGGGCGGCCCGAGCGCGCCACCAGGCCCTGAGCGAACACGAACAGGGTGAAGCCGGTCTGCGAGGTGATGAAGAACCACGACGCCGTCTGCGGTCCCGCGCCCAGCAGCCAGTGCGACCCGAACAGGTGCGGGAAGGTCAGCAGGTCGAGCAGCTCGGTCGCCGCCGCGAAGGCGTAGGCCAGGAACAGCAGCGCGAGCTTGAAGTCGCGCTCGATCCGGTACTGCAGGTAGAGCAGCAGCGCGGTCACGACCAGCGCGACGATGCTGGCCCCGATCACCGCCGGCAGGAAGGCCGGCGCCTGCGGCAGCGCGACGTGCGCCGGCAGCAGGGTGAGCAGAAAGCACCCCACCAGCACGGCGGCGCAGACCAGCGCGGCCCGGCGATCGGTCGCGGAGGCCGGAGCGGCGGCGATGTTCTCGACCGCGCGCACGTCCATGGTCCTCATGCGGCCGCCACCAGCGTGGTCAGAAATGGG
>JASLGJ010000033.1 GCA_030150085.1 Candidatus Elarobacter sp.
CACGAACCACGGCGACACGATCGCGTTCAGCGCCGCGGCGCCCATCGTCACCCAGCCTGCCCCGCTCGCGAGCGCGGCGAGCGCGAGCTGCCAGGGCTGCGCCGCGAGCGCCCAGCCCAGCACGCCGCAGGCCAGGCACACGGCGCCCAGGTTCGTGACCGCCGGCAGGCCGAAGCGCCGGTAGAGCGAGGGCAAGCGCGAGATCACCAGCGCCCCGAACAGAAAGTGGACCGTGACCGCGGCGGACACGAAGCCCAGCGGCCACCCGGTTCGAGCGATCACCGCTTCCAGATAGACCGGCGGCCCGTAGAAGCCGATGCCCCACCCGAACACGGCCAGCACGAAGGCCGCCGCGACGACGTAGCGGCCGAAGAACGCGCTACACACGCTGCGGTTCGGAAGACTCCCGGGCGAGCAGCCCGCGCTCGAGCAGCGCGAGCGCGACCCGCTCGGCCTTGAGCGCGACCATGCTGAACGAGCTCGACGACCCCAGGCCGTGCGACGGCTCCGCGGCGCCCGGGATGAACACCGCCGGACCGTTCGGGTCCTTCGTCGCCAGCGAGTAATCGTAGTTCACGACGGGATCCCCGGCCTCGTCGCACGTCAGGATCGGCCGCAGCGGCTCGAGGATCGAGGGCAAGGTCTGCTCCACGAAGCCCGTCGCCAGGATGACGACGTCCGCCGCCACGCTCTCGGTCGAGCCGTCGTGGGAGTTCGCCGTGTCGAGCAGATAGCTTTCGCCCGTCTCGTGGACCGCCACGACGTCGGTTCCGGTCAGCATCCGGATGCGCGGCTTGGCGAGCAGGTTGTCCTCGTAGATCGTGCGGTACAGCGCGGACACCGCTTCGCGGTCGACGGCGGCGTAGTTGGCCCGCGCAATCTCGGCGAGGACCTTGCGCCTGCTGCCCGCCGGGAGCGAGAAGAAATAGTCCGACTCCTTGGGATGAAACATCCGCTGGATGAACGGGCTGTGGTTGCCGTGGTGAAAGCCGAGCGAGCGCTGCACGCAGGTGATGCGGCTCTGCGGGAACATGCCGTGCAGGTACTGCACGATCTCGATCGCCGACTGGCCCGCTCCGACGACGGCGAAGCGCAGCGGTCCCGCCGCGGGCAGGGCCTCCATCTTGGCGAGGAACTCGGTGGCGTGGAAGACCCGCGCGCCCAGGTGCGCGCGGAAGACCGGGGGGTAGTACAGGTCCTGGCCCGCGCAGAACGCGACCGCGCGCGCGTAGGTCTCGCCGCGCGCCGTGCCGACGGCCAGCACGTCCCTTCCGCCGATGCTCGTCACCCGAATCGTCTCCACCGGACAGCGATAGCACACGTACTCGCTCAGCAGACCGGCCGCCCAGGCCACGTAGTCCGACCACTCGATGCGGCTCACGGCCCCGCCGCCGCCGCCGTATACGAGCGAGCCGAACTCGAAGATGCGGTCGTGCTGCTTGAGGAAGTTCGCGAAGGTGTAGCGGCTGCGCGGGTCGCGCGGCGTGGCCAGATCGCGCATGTAGTGGTGCTGGATGTCGGCGTTCCGCAAGAGCAGGCCGGTTTGCCAGCCGGCGTCGGCCCGCTTCTCGAAGAACGCCACGCGGCGCGTGAAGTCGGCGCGCTGCGCTTCGCCCAGGTCGTCGAGCGCGGCGGCCAGCGCGATTCCGGCCGGCCCGAAGCCGATTCCGACGAGGTCCAGCACGTCCGTAGTTCGCATCGTTCGTCCCTATCCAGGCGAGGTCGCGGGGAGGTTGCGGCCGAGCCAGCGGTCGAGCCCGGCCGACAGCCAGGCCGAGACGTCGCTCAGCATGGCGGCGTCGATGTCGTGCCCGGCCTGGTACTCGCGGTAGAGGAGGTCGGTCTCCAAGCTCTCCAGGAACGCGCGCACCTGCCGGCCGACGGCGATCGTCAGCAGGTCGTCGTCGATCCCGAACCCCACGTAGAACCGCTTGCCGCGCAAGCCGTCCGCGGGTCCCAGCGCCGCCTGCGTGCTCGGCAGGACCCGCCCGTTGACGTCCGCGCAGCCGGCGACCAGGCGCGGCCGCAGCAGCGCGACGCTCAGCGCCATCGCTCCGCCCTGGCTGTGCCCCAGCAGGTAGACGGGGCTGGGCGCGTGCTCGGCGGCGAGCGCCTCGACGAACCGCGTCAGCGCGCTCAGGCTGCGCGCTTCCTCGCCGGCGTCGATGCGCGGCAGAGCGCCGGGCACCAGCTCGTACGAGAACCAGCGATAGGCGGCCGGGCCCAGGCGCAGGGGCGCCCGCACCGCGACGACCGCGAACCGCGGATCGAACGCGTGCGTCGCGTCGAACAGGTGCCGCTCGTACCGGCCGAACCCGTGCAGCAGCACCAGCAGCGGCGTCACGCCGCCGAGCCGCCGGCGCGGCTCGCGCGCGACGTACGAGAGCCCCTCCAGCGATTGCACGGGCCTAGTGCGCGCGCCCGCCCGGAGCCGCGTGCGCGCGCACCTGGTCGCCGACGAAGGCGACCAGGTCGCCGACCGTCACGAACGCGCCGTTCGCCACCAGCATGTCGTCGAAGGTGAAGCCGTAGCGCTGTTCCACCGCGACGAACGTCTGGAGGAAGGCCAGCGAGTTCAGGTCGAGCCCGTCTCCGCCCAGCGGCACGTCGTCGCCGATCGCGTCGGGGTCGGTTTCGGCGCGCTTGGCCTTGAGGATGGTCGCGAGAACGAAACGGCGGACTTCGTCGAGTTCCATGGGCTCCCCGTCAGCGGCTGTGGGCTGTGTCTCGCACCCGCTCGGAGACGTCGGGAAGGCTCGCGAGCGAGGCTTGGATCTCTTCGTCCGTGACGGCGACGTCTTCCATCGTGCCGTCCAGGTACTGGGCGTAGGCCGACAGGTCGAACATGCCGTGCCCGCTGAGGCAGAACAGGATCGTCGGCGCGCTGCCGTCCGCGCGCGCGCGCTGCGCTTCCTGGATCGCGCCGTGCACGGCGTGAGCGGCTTCGGGCGCGGGGAGAATCCCTTCGGCGCGGCTGAAGAGCACCGCGCTGGCGAAGACCTCGCGCTGCGAGTAGGCCACCGCCTCGATCAAGCCGCGCTCGTAGAGCGCGCTGATGAGCTTGGAGCAGGCGTGATAGCGCAAGCCGCCCGCGTGCATGCCCGCCGTCCGAAAGCGGTGGCCCAAGGTGTACATCTTCTGCAGGGGCGTCACGCCCGAGCCGTCGGTGTAATCGTAGCGGTACACGCCGCGCGTCAGTTTCGGGCACGCGCTGGGCTCCACGCTCACGCAGCGCACGTTGGACGAGCCGCGCAGGCGGTCGCGCAAGTACGGGAAGGCGATGCCGCCGAAGTTGCTCCCGGCGCCGAGCGAGCCGATCACCACGTCGGGCTCGGCGCCCAGGCGCCCGAGTTGCGCTTGGGCCTCCAAGCCGATCACGGTCGAGTGCAGGATGGAGTACGACTCGCCGCTGCCCAGGCTCAACTGGCTGCCTTCGCTCGCCAGCGCGTCCTCGAGCGCCTCGGTCACGGCGAAGGCGATGTTGCCCGCGTCGGGCGAGCCCTCGCGCAGGAAGCGCGCTCCCGCCTCGGTCTCGGTGCTCGGGCTGGGCACGACGTCGGCGCCGTAGACCTGCATGATCGTCTTGCGGTACGGCTTCTGGCGGTAGCTCGTGCCGACCATGTACACTTTGCACGAAAGACCGAAGATCTGGCACGCGATGGCCAGCGCCGTGCCCCACTGGCCGGCGCCGGTGCCGGTCGTCAGCCGCGTCGCTCCGGCCTTGCGGTAGTAATACGCTTGCGCCAGCGCGGTGTTGAGCTTGTGGCTTCCGCTCGCGTTGCCGCCTTCGTACTTGTAGTAGATGCGAGCCTTCGTGCCGAGGCTCTGCTCGAGCCGTTCGGCGCGCACGAGCGGGGTCGCGCGCCACGCCCGGTAGCGGTCGCGAATCTCCGCCGGGATCGGGATCTCCGCCTGCGTGCCGGAGCTCTGCCGCACCAGCGCCAGCGGAAGCTGGTACTTCAGCCGGCCTTCCGTCTTCCGCGGCGCGTCCGGCATCACGTCGGGCGGCAGCTCGAACGGCAAGTCGGCAATGATGTTGTACCAGTGCTCGGGAATGTCGGTCCGGTCGGTCATCGTGTCTTCGCCTCGCGCATACGAGTGAGCGGCGGCCTCGTGCTCGCGCTCCGCACCCGCAAGCGAACGAGCGATGAATCGTTGCTGGTCACGTTCGATTGCGCGGCGAGCGGCGCGCCGACGGCGAATGCGGTCCGGATCACGGAGCGAGAACGTGGCTACCCGATGCCAGCATGTGTCTCCGACGCTATGACGCGAGTGGCATCCATGGTTACACGAGGCGCGGGCAAAAAGAATGGGGCAGGCGTCACCGCCTGCCCCTTTCCCGCGCCTTTAGGCTATGCTTACTAGAGCGTGGGCGAGCCCAGCTCCGCGCCGAGGGTGCCGAAGCCGTCCTCGTTCACGGTGGCGGTGAGCTGCTCGAACTCTTCGGGCGCCACGTCGGCCACGTGCTGGATCGAGCCGGTGATGCGGCGCGTGCCGTGGTTGATCGTGAGCAGCGTGACCTCGACCTCTTGGCCGGGGCTGTACTGCACGCCGGCGTCGAACTCGCCCTTGGGAACCATGGCGAGCACGCCGGGGACGATCTCGACGAGCAGGTAGTTCGGGGTGACCTTGACGACCTGCGCGATGAGCTTGTTGCCCTCCCACAGCTTGTCGGCGTGCTCGACCCAGGGATCGGGCAGCGCGTGCTTGAGCGAGAGCGAGACCTTCTTCGCCTCGGGATCGAACTTCATCACCTCGACCGAGACCGTGTCGCCGATCTTGACGACCTCGGAGGGGTGCTTGATGCGCGCGTACGAGAGCTCGGAGTTGTGGATCAGGCCGTCGATGCCGCCCAGGTCGACGAACGCGCCGAACTCGGCCAGCCGAACGACGACGCCTTCGCGGATCTGCCCGACCTGCAGCGTGCCGAGCAGCTCCTGCTTCTTGGCGTTGAGCTCTTCCTCGAGCACCTGGCGCTGGCTGAGAACGACGCGGTGGCGCTTGTGGTCGAGGTCGATGACCTTGAGGCGCAGCTTCTTGCCGACCAGCTCGTCGAGGTTGCCGACGGGCTGGCGGCGGATCTGCGAGGCCGGCACGAACCCGCGCATGCCGAGGTCGACGAGGACACCGCCCTTGACGACCTGCGTGACGGTCGCCTCGATGACTTCGTCGTTGTCGTGGGCTTCGATGACCTTTTCCCAGGTCTTGAGCGCGCGGGCACGGCGCTCGCTCAGGTACAGCTGACCGTCCTGCTCGTCGATCCGGTGGATCATGACTTCCAGGGTGTCGCCGACCTTGAGCTCCTTGGGCTCGATCGCGAGCGAGAGCTCGCGGAAGGGCAGGATGCCCTCGGACTTGCCGCCGATGTCGACCAGGAGCTCGTCCTGGTACTTCGCGACGATGACGCCGGTGAGGACCTGGCCCTCGTCGAGAACCTTCAGGCTCTCTTCGTAGAGGCGCTGCTCGAGGGCGAGCTGGTCCTCTTCCTCGGGGACCGCGGGGGCCGGGGCGTGGGCCTGGGCGGTGGTTGCGACCGCGTCGGTCGGTTCCGTCGGGGAGGCGTGCTCGGCGACGGGTTCGGTGGTTTCGATGGTGGTGGAAATGGTGGAGTGACTTCCTTCGCTCTATATTTTTATTTTTGGCAGCCGCGGCACCACCAGGTGCCGCGCTGGCCGATGACCGTTCGCACGATGCGCCGTCCGCACCGCGGGCACGGTTCACCGAGGCGGCCGTAGACGGCGAGCTGTGTCTGAAACCCGCCCTTGAGCCCCTCGGCATCGACGTAATCGTCCACGCTCGTCCCGCGGGCGTCGACCGCTCGCTGGAGGATGCTTCGGATCGCGCCGTGCAGCCGGCGTGCCGCCGGCTTGCTGATCTTGGAGGACGGGCGGCTCGGCCGGATCCCCGATTCCCACAAGGCCTCGCACGCATAGATGTTGCCGACCCCCGCAATACGGGCTTGGTCGAGCAGGAACGTCTTGATCGGCGTACGACGCCCAGAGAGCATACTGAGAAAATGCTCGGAGGTAAAGCCCTCGGAGAGCGGTTCGATCCCTCCGTCGGCATCCCAGGGGTCGCCCGCTTCGAGCAGCTGCATGCGCCCGAAGGTCCGCATGTCGGCGAAGCACAGCCGCGTCCCGTCGGTAAAGATCAGGAGAACGTGGGTGTAGGGGTGCTTGTGGGCCGTTTCCGGCGGCTGGACGACCAGCTGCCCGGTCATCCGCAGGTGGACGGTGAGCCGGCGGCCCGAGGCGAGCCGGATCACGACGTACTTGGCCCGCCGGCCGACCTCGGCCACGGTCTCCCCGACCAGGGCCTCGGCGAAGGCCTGGCCGGGCAGGCCGACCGCGATCTTGGGCAGGGTGACCTCGACCGCGGCCACGGTCTTGCCGGTGACGGCGTTGGCCAGGCCGCGCGCGACGGTCTCGACTTCGGGTAGCTCGGGCACCTTACGCTACAACCCCACGCCGGGGCGGCGGCGTTGCGCTCCCCGGCCCGAAGGCGGCACGGCGGCACGCCCAGGGCCGGTGGAGCGCTAGGCTCCTCAGTGGACGACCAGCTCGGCGGCCTTGGGCCGGAAGCTCGCCCCCAGCGCGGCCGCCGGGGCGGCGGTCAGCAGGCGCGGGGCGGGCGCGCTCGAGGGCTGGAGGTGGAAGGTCTTGGCCGGGTCGAGCAGCGCCGCCACCACCTGCGGGTCGGCCTTGATCCCGACCGTGCAGCCCTGGGGCTGGACCGGGGCCGGCGAGACGCAGTCGCCCCACAGCGGCAGGCAGACGTTGAACTGCATCCCCGCGCCCATCTTCATGGTCCCGGCGCCGTGGCGGGTGATGAAGAGGTCGCCCAGCCGGTGCGCGCCGTGCTTGGGCGAGCGGACGTAGAGCGTGTAGTCGTCCTCGGCCGGAACCGGCACGCCCGCCAGCGACACCTCGCCGTAGCGCGCGGCCGCGACCGCGCCGGTGCTCGCCGCGGCCGGCGCGCCCGAGCGCAGCCCGCCGCCCAGCAGGTCGATCCGGCGCATGGCGGAGGAGCGCATCCCTGCCGAGAGCAGCTGCGGCGGCGGGGCGATCTTGGTCTCGTAGCGGACGCCCAGCGCGCGCTCCATGTCGGCCATCTGGCGCACGGTCATCTTCGTCCACTTGCCGTGCTCGTCGAAGAACGACCAGGCCAGGCTCGACCAGGCGGGGTCGCTCGGGTTGTGGTTGCCGGGCGTGGTCTCGTACGACCACCACAGCCGGTCGAGGTTGCCGTGGTGGGTGTAGAAGATCGGGTCGTTGGCGGCGGTGTTGAGGATCGCCATGTCGCCCGAGCACGGCAGGTTCTTCTGGTAGCGCGTGGCGTCGCCGCCCGACGAGACGTGCACGAAGCCGTGCGAGCCCGACTCGACCACGCCGCCGGCCGGTCCGGTCGTGGCGCTCGACGACACGCCGAAGAACTGGCTGGTCGGGCAATCCAGCAGCCGGTGCACCAGCGAGAGCTGGTAGTAGCGGTGGTCGCCGGTGTTGTAGTTGGTGAGCACCCGCTCGACGGACATGCTGCCCTGCGTGTAGCGGAACTTGTCGAAGAGCGGGTTCGTGCCCGCGGGGTCCGCGTACGCGGGCGCGACGGCGCCGTGCTCCCAGTTCTCCCAGTCCCAATACGGCAGGCGCAGCGAGAAGTCGTTCACCAGACCGCCCAGGATGCGCTCGTGGAAGTACAAGAACATCCGGTGCCAGGGCAGGAAGTTCCAGCTGCCGTGGATGTCGCCGCCGGGGTAGCCGGGCGCGGGCGGCGGGCAGGTGACGCAGTAGTAGGCGTGCAGGTTGCGCTGGCCTTGCAGGCTGCGCCCGTCGGTCGGCGGCAGCGCGCGCATGCGCTGGTAGGCCAGCCGCAGGCGCGCGATCTCGCCCGCGCTCAGCCCCCAGGCCGCGCGGCGCGCGGCCAGCACGGTGTTCGCCGGGCGCACCCAGGGCGTGCCGTCGCCGGGCGCGGGCAGCGTGCAGCCGTACGGCGTGCAGGTCGAAGGCGAGGGCGTGGGCGCGGGCGACGGCCCGGCCGGCGAGCTCGACGGGTTGGGCGACTGCGCCAGAGCGGGCGCGCCGAGCAGCGCGGCCGCGCCGGCGGACGCGGCGAGCGAGATGAACCGACCCCGGTTCGTGGACATCCCGTTGGTGGACAAGAACGAGCTCCTTCTTTCAGCGCGAGACCCGGACGACGCGAACGATCCGCGCTCGTGAAAACGGGCGCGGGCCGCGCTGTCGCTTAGGGTCGGAGTGCGCCGGCTCCTACTCCGGAGCCTCGGCGCGGTGCATACCGTAAGTCTTCGGCTGGAAGTACCATTCGGGTAAGCTCGCCGGGAAGCGGACGTTCTCGAACGCGTAGTCGGTCGCGAAGCCGCCGTCGCGGGTCTGGCCGTGGATCGACGCGATCAGGGGCAGGCCGTCGCGCGGGCTGAAGCGGACGTCGAACTCCTCGGGCAGCGACTGGCCGGTCAGGCCGAGGTAGAGGTGGTCGCGCACCTCCATGCGGCGCACCTCGTACGAGGCCGCGTCGACCCACAGCTCGTCGATCCGGTTGCGCTCGGGATCGCGGCGCGCGCTCAGCCAGAGGTGCCAGTCGGGGCCGTCGCGCGCGACGCGGTAGACCTTGTAGTCGTAGTCGCTGGCGATCACCACGCTGCCGATCGGCTTGAGGCCGTCGGGCGGCGGGGCGGGCGCGGGCGAGAGGGCGGGACGGGCGTAGAGCGCACGCTCGAAGATCTCGGCCGTCGGCGGACCGGGATCGACGTAGCCGTCGAAGGCGATCGTGTCGTTCTCGAGCTCGCCCACCGCGCGCCCGTTCCAGGCCTTGCGCAGCAGCGCGTCGCGGTCCGCGGTGCGGCACCAGATCTTCAAGCTGTAGCTGTTCTCGAAGTCGGGCAGGCCGTTGCGGGTGTCGCGCCGGCGCAGCGTGTAGGCGACGAACGGCGGGCGGACGTGCGCCCGCGAGACGGCTTTGGCGCGGGCCAG
>JASLGJ010000168.1 GCA_030150085.1 Candidatus Elarobacter sp.
CTCGTGCTCGACCACCAGCCACGTCTCGGGCGCGCGCTCCTCGGCGACCGCCGCGTGTAGGGCGCGCTGCAGTTCCAGCACCGGCGCGTAGCGCCGGCGGCCGAGGTCGAGCAGCCGCGCCGTCTGTGCCATCCGCTGGTGAGACCACCCCGGACGGATCGGGAGTTGCCGCCCAGTGCGGCGGTGCGCGAAGAGGCCGCCGTGCGTTCGCACGGCGGCCTCGGGGTTTCGGGCGGGTTGGGACGCCGCGCGAAGCGCGCGGCCGACCACGTTTTAGTAGCCGGTGACCTTGTCGACGCGGCCCTGGCTGGTCCCGTTCGCGCCCTCGACGACCCACAGGATCTTCGAGTTCGTGTCGTAGGCGACGCCGTTGGGGTGACGCCAGCCGCCGCTGGGGCCCGGCACCGCGACCGGGGTCGACGACGCGCTGACCGGCGCGGCGATCTTCCAGACCTTGTTGTTCGTGCCGTCGGCGACGAACAGGTCGCCGTTGGGGTTGGTCGTGAGCCCGTCGAACGAGCCGACGCCGGCGATCGGGATCTGGGTGTAGATCGGGTCGGAGGACGGGTAGACGTTCGTCACGCTCCACAGCTGCGCGGGCGTGCCGCCGTAGAAGACGCCGCCGGGCGCGGCGGTGAACACGTGCAGGCCGGGGTCGGCCGGGTTGTTGGTGTAGTGCGTGAACTGGCTGTAGTTGCCGCCGCCGGTGGTCATGGGGCCGACGTAGTCGTCATTGCCGCCGTAGAAGCCGTTGCCTTCGCAGTAGAAGATGCCGCTCCCGCTGGAGATCGCGTCGCACGCGACGCTGAGCGAGTTGCCCGCGCCGAGGTTGAACGGCGTGTTGAAGTTCTGCTGAAACAGGTTGTTGGTCGAGTACTGCGTGAAGATCAGGTTCGTGCCGTCCGACGCGAGCTGGTCGGTGTCCATGCCGACCGCACCGGCGTCCGTCGTCGTGACGGAACCGGAGTTGCCGTGGAGCGAGATCGCCTTCCGCGACGAGCCGTCGCCCACGAGGATGTAGGGGTTTGCGGGCGAGCCGGCCAGCGCGATCGCCGAGCCGGTGTTGGGGTAGCCGGTGACGTTGTAGTAGACGCTGGTGCCGGTCTGCCCGGGCAGCCCGATGACGACCGTCGTGGTCGCGGCGATCGCGAGCGGCACGGTGCCGGCGACGCCGTGCGCGTCGGTGACGGTCAGGGTGCTGGTGGCGCCGTCGATGCTCCCGCTCGCGCTGACCTTGACGTAGGCGGTGGCGTTGCCCGAGCCGTCGGGGGTGACCGAGCTGATCGGGTTGCCGCTCGCGTCGACGACGGAGACCGTCTCGCCGGCCGCGCTCGAGGGCGAGACCGAAAGCGTGTACGCGCCGGTCGCGCCGCTCTCGGCGATGCTGACCGGAACGCCCGGACCGTTCGGCGCGACGGCGACGCTGGCGGCGTTGCCGGCCAGGATCATCGGCACGATCGTGAACGAGCCGGCGCTGGCGCTCGCGCCGGGAACCCAGGCCGGGGCGCCGCCGTGCAGCGCGATCGTCGCGCTGGCGGGCGGCAGCGTGCCGGCCGCGCGCGCGGTGTACTTCACCGTGCCGGCGAGGGTCGCCGCCGCGCTCGGCGTGGCGATCGAGGTGTAGGTGAAGGGCGAGGGCGAGAGCGTGTCGGTGAACGCGATCGGCGCGGCGAACGGCGCGGCGGTCGGGGTGTCGGCGGCGATCGCCGCGCCGTCGGCGTCGGCCGGGCTCAGGCTGAGCGCGACGCTGGCGTTCTGGCCCGGCGCGGCCCAGGTGGAGTAGGTGGGCTTGTCGGTCGCGACCGAGGCCACGATCGGGTCGAGCTGGATGGAGAACGCGTTCGCGGTGCCGACCGAGATCGGCTCGACCGCGTCGACGGCCGAGATCGCGTTGCCCGCGGGCGCGGTCGCGCCGGCGGCGGACGTCGCGTCGTACGAGGCGATCTGGAACTCGTCCTGGCCGGACGACGCGATCGGCGCGTACACGCTGAGCGTGCAGTTGCGGCTGCCGTCGGGCTGCGCCGCGCACAGCGCCGAGCTGGGCGAGAGATCGAAGAGCTGCCACGCGGCGCTGCCGATGCTGCCGCCGGTCGCGGCGGCGCGGATCGCCAGGCCGTCGATCGCACCGGTGACGTAGCGCGGGCGCTTGAGCGAGGCGGGGGCCGCGCCCTTGCGGGCCGGCAAGTGGAACGAGAGCGCGACCTTCGCGGTGCCGCTGACCGTAGTCGGCGGCTGCGCCGGCGTGGTGGCCGCCGGAACGACCTTACCGCCGCCGCCCGCGCAGCCCGCGAACGCCACGGCCACCGCGACCGCCGCGATCGTCCGTAATCCGAGTTGCAATCGAGACTCCTTGCAAAAAAAAGCGCATCGTCCTCTGACGCGCGTGAAAATGTCCGCTTCGAAAAGACGCGAGACGCTCGCCGTGGATACTCGGCGCTCGCGAAGTCGGCCTGCGGCTGCGTGCGGTAGAACGAATTGATTACGAATCTTTTACTGGTCGGCCGCACGAATGCAGCGGTGCGGCGCGCGGCAGCTTGCCGCGTGTGCTAAACTCGCCCTCGTGCTTCGCTCGTTCGTTTCACGCTCGGCGCTCGTTTGCGTCGTCGCGCTCGCGCTGTGCGCGTGCGGCGGCCCAGGCAACGGCAGCGTTCCGGCGCCGCAGCCCGCGGCGTCGCCGACGCCGCCCGCAATCGCGTCCGGAACGAGCTTCGTCTCCGCGCCGATGACCGTCGCGCTCGCGACCGATACGCCGCTCGCGCTGCCCTACGGCGGAGACTTCCCCGCCGCGCCGACCATCACGCTTTCCGCGCCCGATTCGCCGCTCGACCCGAGCGCGAATTTCACGGTCGTCGCGAGCAGCGACGTGCCCGCCGACATCCCGGCGCTCGCTCGCGGGCGCGTTCCCGCGGCGCTGCGCGCGGCGCGCGGGCTGCCGAGCACGCCGCTGTTCGTGCTCAGCATGGTCAGCAACGTCAGCGTCACGCTGACCCGCGCGCCCGCGTTCGGCTTCCGCTTGCCGCAGCGCGCGCTCGTGCCGGGCGTGCGGTACTGGCTGGCGCTGTTCGACGTGTGCGCGAGCGGGCAGGGCTGGCAGTACGGCTTCGAA
>JASLGJ010000195.1 GCA_030150085.1 Candidatus Elarobacter sp.
CCAGATCCGTGACGTTGAGACTCTCGAAGTCGTTCATACCGAATTACTCCTAATCGAGGTCGATTGAGTGAGCGGATGCAGAGCGCGCGGCAATCGGGCCATACCGGTATGGTGTCGATGGCGTTGCCGGCTCTTCGCCGAATGGTCGTAGAGCGAACGACGGCAAACCCAGCGCTTCGACTCGGCAGAAGATGCAAGGAAGCGTCGCAACGCTGCCACCCGCGTGTGGCTCTTAAGTCGTTTGCACGCCCGGTCCTTCGTGTGAACTACCTAATTGAGCGCGCTATCGCTTGCTCACTCGACTGCGGTGGCGATACCTTCGATTAGAAACGCTCCAAGAAGCCCAGCAGCGCCTGGGTGAAGACGTCGTTGGCGTCGCCCGCGACCATGTGCGCGGCGTCGCCGACCGAGATCACGGTGCCGCGGCCCAGGCGCGCGGTCTCCTCGGCGGTCTCGCGGTCGAGGACGTCGCTGCGCCCGCCGTGCACCACCGCGAACGGCACGCGCAGCGCGCGCAGCGCGGCCTCGACGCGCGCGCTCTTGGCGAGCTGGTCGCGGTCGACGTTGGCCAGCAGCGCGGGGTCCCAGTGCCAGCGGTAGCGCCCGTCCTCGGTGCGGCGCAGGTTCTTGCGCAGCCCCTCCAGGCGCGCGCCGCGCGCGCGCTCGGGCGTGTACTCCGCCACCGCGACGGCCGCGGCCTCGAGCGAGTCGAAGCCGTCGACGTGCTTCTGCATGAAGCCCACGATGCGCTCGACGCCCGCATCGCGCGAGCGCACGCCGATGTCGACCAGCACCAGGCCGCGCGCCGTGCCGCCGCCGTCACCGCCGCGCTCGCCCACGTACAGCAGGCCGGCGTTACCGCCCAGCGAGGCGCCGACGAACACCGCCGGCCGGCCCACCAGCTCGGCCACCGCGGCGACGTCCTGCACGAAGCCGTCGATCGTGTACCTGCCGTCGGGCGAGAAGTCGCTCTCGCCGTGGCCGCGCAGGTCGTAGGTGTAGGCGCTCCAGCCGCGCGCCGCGACGGCCCGCGCGGTCGCGTCCCAGGCGTGGCGCGTCTGGCCGCCGCCGTGAGCGAAGATCACCGCCCGCGCGCCGTCGCCGAAGCGCTCGACCGCCAGGCGCAGCCCGTCGGGCGCGCGCGCGAAGGCCGTCATGCGCTCGCGCGGGCCCGCAGGTCCTCGGCGTACGCCGCTTCGATCAGCGCGGCATAGCGCTGCTCGACCACGCGCCGCTTCACCTTGAGCGTCGGCGAGAGCTCGTCGTCCTCGATGGTGAGGTCGCGCGGCAGGACGGCGACGCGCCGGATCCGCTCGTAGCTCGCCAGGTCGGCGGTCTGGGCCTCGACCTCGCGGATCATCAGCGCGCGCACGTCGTCGCGGCGCGCCATCTCGTCGGTCGCGAGGTCGGCCGGGAGGGACAGCTCGCGCCGCACCAGATCCCAGTTCGGGGCGACCAGCACGCCCGGGTGGGGGCGGTTGTCGCCCACCGCCATCACCTGGCCGACGTAGACGCTGCGCTTGATCGCGCTCTCGATGCGGGCCGGCGAAATCCACTTGCCGCCGCTGCTCTTGAACAGCTCGCGCTTGCGGTCGGTGATGTAGAGGTGCGTGCCGCGCAGCTCGCCGATGTCGCCCGTCTTCAGCCAGCCGTCGGGCGTGAAGGGCTGCTCCTCGGGCGGGACGTGGTAGTAGCCCAGCATCACGTTGGGACCCTTGACCAGCACCTCGCCGTCCTCGGCGATCTTCACCTGCACGCCGCGCACCGGCGGGCCGACGCTGCCCAGCACGTTGTCCGCCGCGCGGTTGACGGTCACCGTCGGCGAGGTCTCGGTCAGGCCGTACCCCTCGCAGATCTCCAGCCCCATCGCGGCCAGGGTCAGCGCGGTGTCGCGGTGCAGCGGCGCGCTGCCGCTGACGAAGTACGCCAGCCGGTCCAGGCCCAGCTTGGGCTTGATCTTCTTGAGCACGAGCGCGTTGGCGAGCCCGAACTGCAGGCGCAGGGCAGGCGAGATCGCAGTGCCGTCGCGGCGGGCGCGCTCGTGCGCCAGGCCGGTCGCCAGCGCCCAGGGGACGAGCTTGGCCTGCGCGCCGCCGTGCGCTCGGGCGTTGCCGACGATCCCGGCCAGCAGCCGCTCGAAGATGCGCGGCACGAAGGCCACGAACTCCGGCCGCAGCGCGCGCATGTCGTCCATCAGCCGCTCGGGCACGGTTACGTAGTGGGTCGCCAGCGTGTAGAGGAAGCCCAGCGCGTTGGTGTGCTCGTAGATGTGCGCGAACGGCAGCACCGAGAGCGCCAGCGCGCCTTCGCGCACGCCGCTGTCGGCGCGGTCGAAGGCGGTCACCGCGTCGGAGACGAGGTTGCGGTGCGAGAGCATCACGCCCTTGGGCGTGCCGGTCGTGCCCGAGGTGTAGATCAGCACCGCCAGGTCGTCGAGCGCGATGCCGTCGGCGAAGCGCGCCACGGCGCCCGGGTCGGCGGCGTGGAGCGGCGCGCCGCCCGCGACGAAGGCCTCGAACGAGCCCTCGCCGTCGCCCTCGAAGGTGACGATCTCGGGCGCGTCCGGAGCCGCGGCGCGGAGCGCGGCCGCGGTGGCGGCGTCGTCGGTGAAGATCAGCTTGGTCTCGCTGTCGGCCAGGATGTAGCGCAGCTGGTCGGCGGCGGTGGTGGCGAAGGTCGGCACCACTACGCAGCCGGCGTAGAGGATGCCGAAGTCGGCCACCAGCCAGTCGACCCGGTTGTTGGCGATCAGCGCGACCCGCTCGCCCTGCCCGATCCCCCGCGCGCGCAGGGCGTGCGCGACGGCGGCCGCCCGCTCGTGGACCTCGTCGCTGCGCAGGGCCCGGGTGCGGCCCCCCACGCGCTCGCCCAGTGCGACCGCCCGGGGCTGCGCGAGCCGCTCGGCGACGAACGCCGGCAGGATGGGAAGATCGTCGGAACGCGTCATGCCGAGCGGTTGTCTCCTGGGGCGGGGAAATCGCGCACCGGCCAGCCTTGACGGCTTACCGGTAACCTATTATAAATAACACATGGCAACGCGGTCAAGGACACCCGCTGCGGTGTTCCCTGAAGAAAACTGGGGGGACCGCGTGTTTCAGGGAGAGGTGAAGACCAAGACGGTCTTCCCGATGCTCGTCCTCCAGATGCTCCACGTCCTGCCCGACAGCGGCTACGGCCTGATGCAGCGGATCGGAGAGCTGGGCGGCGTCTTCCCCGTCAACCCCAACACCGTCTACCCGCTCCTGCGGCGCCTCGAGGACCGGGGCTTCATCCGCGGCGCCGTCGACGAATCGACCAAGCGCGGGACGACGGTCTACCGCATCACCCCGGAGGGCGAGGACCGTCTCGCCAGCATCAAGTCCGGGTTCCTACCGTACCTGACCAATCTGATCGAAGCGCTGCAGAAGCTCCGCCTCGATCTCTACGGCGACAGTTCCTCGCACTAGACGAGGAGGAGCACTGATGAGCACCTACCGCGCGCCCTTGCGCGACATGCAGTTCGTTCTGCGCGAACTCGCCGGCCTCGAGCAGATCGGCAAGCTGCCGGGCTACGAGGACGCGCCCGACGTGATCGACCCGATCCTCGAAGAGGCCTCGACCTTCGCCAGCGAGGTCCTCGACCCGCTCAACCAGAGCGGCGACCGCGAGGGCTGCACCTGGAAAGACGGCGTCGTGACGACGCCCAAGGGCTTCAAAGAAGCCTACGCGCAGTTCGCCAAGGCGGGCTGGATCGGGCTTCCGGTCTCGGCCGAGCACGGCGGGCAAGGGCTGCCCCAGCTCCTGCTCGGCCCGACCAGCGAGATGTGGAACGCGGCCAACGTCGGCTTCGCCAACGGCCCGGGCCTCAACCAGGGCGCGATCGAGACGCTCGAGCTGTTCGGCTCGGACGCGCAGAAGCACACCTACGCCGAGAAGCTCGTCAGCGGCGAGTGGACGGGCACCATGTGCCTGACCGAGCCGCAGGCCGGCTCCGACCTGGCCCAGGTGCGCACGCAGGCCGTGCCCGAGGGCGACCACTACCTCATCAAGGGCCAGAAGATCTTCATCACGTTCGGCGAGCACGACATGGCGCCGAACATCATCCACCTCGTGCTGGCGCGGCTTCCCGGCGCGCCGCTGGGCACCAAGGGCATCTCGATGTTCCTCGTGCCCAAGGTGCTGGTCAACCCCGACGGGTCGCTCGGCGAGCGCAACGACGTGCACTGCGCGGGCATCGAGCACAAGCTGGGCATCAACGCCAACCCGACCTGCACGCTCAACTACGGCGAGCACGGCAAGGGCGCGGTCGGCTACCTGATCGGCGAGGCGAACCGGGGCCTGGAGTACATGTTCGTGATGATGAACGCCGCGCGCTTCAACGTCGGCGTGCAGGCCATGGGCATCGCCGACCGGGCCTACCAGCACGCGGTCGAGTACGCCAAGGAGCGCATCCAGTTCCGCGACGCCGCCTCGCGCTCGCACGAGCCGGTCGCGATCATCAAGCACCCCGACGTGCGGCGCATGCTGCTGACCTGCAAGTCGACCATCGAGGCGATGCGCGCGCTGGCCTACGTCACCGCGGCCTCGCTCGACATCTCGGCCAAGCACCCCGACGACGCGATGCGCAAGGAGCACAAGGCCTTCGTCGACCTGATGATTCCGGTCGTCAAGGGCTGGCTCACCGAGGCCTCGCAAGAGGTCTGCTCGACCGCGCTGCAGGTCTTCGGCGGCATGGGCTACGTCGAGGAGACCGGCATCGCGCAGCAGTACCGCGACGTGCGCATCACCACCATCTACGAAGGCACCACCGGCATCCAGGCCCTCGACCTGGTCGGGCGCAAGCTGGTGAGCGACATGGGCGCCTCGGCGACCAAGGTCCTCAAGACCATCGGCAAGTTCAGCAAGGAGCTCGAAGCGTCCGACAACGCCGACGTCAAGGCGCTGGCGCGGCCGCTGGCCGAAGCCACCAAGGCGCTGGGCGACACCGCGCAGTGGCTGGGCATGAACGCCATGGGCGACATCCGCAAGGCCTTCGCCGGCAGCGTGCCGTTCCTGAAGTTCTTCGGCGTGGTCGCGGGCGGCTGGCAGCTCTTCCGCGGCGCGAAGATCGCCGCCGAGAAGCTCGCCGCGGGCGACGACGACGCGTTCTACACCGCGAAGATCCAGACCGCGACCTTCTACGCGCACCACGTGCTCACGCAGTACGCCTGGCTGCAGAAGCAGATCGTCGAGGGAGCGGGCGACGTGATGACGGGCAGCGACGAGCTGTTCGAGGTCGAGCGCCGCGCGCTGGTGACGGCGTAACCGTGGCCGAGCAGAACGGGCGCGGCAGCGCCCAGAAGATCCGCAGCGAGGACGCCGGCAACGGCGTCCGCCTGATCACCATCGACAACCCGCCGGTGAACGCGCTCTCGTTCGCGCTCTCGGCCGAGCTGGTCGGCGCGGTGAGCGCCGCCGAGGCGGACGCGGCGGTCACGACCGTCGTCTTCACCGGCGCGAACGGCATGTTCAGCGGCGGGGCCGACGTCAACGACTTCGACACCGAGCCGACCGCCGAGACCAAGACCATCCGCGACGTGCTCGCCGCGCTCGAGGCCGGCACGAAGACCTACGTCGCCGCGATCGACGGCAACGCGCTGGGCGGCGGCTTCGAGCTGGCCCTGGCCTGCGACTACCGCGTCGCGACG
>JASLGJ010000397.1 GCA_030150085.1 Candidatus Elarobacter sp.
CCACCTGACGATCACATTGACGGCCGCCCCCGAGAACGGGAACGGCAGGAGAAAAGGCTAGGCATGGGACAGAAGGTTCATCCAGAGGCAATGCGCGTGGGTTACATCCACGACTGGAAGTCCAACTGGTTCAACGAGAAGAACTTCTCCGAGTACCTCGCCGAGGACGTCAAGGTGCGCGAGCACATCATCCGCAAGCTGGCTCACGCCGGCCTGTCGGACATCACGATCCGCAAGGACTCCAACGAGCTCGAGGTCAACATCCACACCGCTCGCCCGGGCATCGTGATCGGCAAGTCGGGCACCGAAGTGGACGCGCTTCGTCGCGATCTTCACCGCCTCACCAAAAAGCAGATCAAGGTCAACATCCTGGAGATCAAGCGTCCCGAACTGGACGCGCGCCTGGTCGCCCAGTCGATCGCCGAGCAGCTGCAGAACCGTGTCGCCTTCCGCCGCGCGATGAAGCGAGCGCTGACCAGCGCTATGCGCTCGGGCGCCAAGGGCGTGAAGGTCCAGGTCGCGGGCCGTCTGGGTGGAGCCGAGATGGCCCGCACCGAAAGCTACTCCGACGGTCGCGTTCCGCTGCACACCATGCGCGCGGACATCGACTACGGCTTCTACGAGGCCCGCACCACGTTCGGTCGCATCGGCGTCAAGTGCTGGGTCAACAAGGGCGAAATCATGCCCGAGGGCTACACCGGCGCGGACCTCACCGACATGACCGCACCCGCTCCTCCGAGCAACGACCGCGACGGTCGCGGTGGACGCGACGGACGTGACGGACGAGGCGGCGGTCGCGGACGCTCGGGTGGCGGCGGTGGCGGCGGTCGTGGTCCCGGCGGTCCGGGAGGCGGTCGTGGTCCCGGCGGCGGTGGCCGTGGCGGTCCGGGCGGCGGACGTGGACCGGGTGGTCCCGGCGGCGGTCGCGGCCCAGGTGGCGGCGGGCGCGGTCCCGGCGGCGGTCGTGGTCCCGGCGGTCCCGGTGGCGGGCGTGGTCCCGGCGCGGGAGGTGCTCGCTAGTGCTCTCCCCGAAGCGTGTCAAGCATCGCAAGCAGCATCGTGGTCGCCGTCGCGGGATGTCCCGTGGGCAGCTCCACGTGCAGTTCGGCGAGTACGGGCTCAAGTCCCTCGAGCAGGGCTGGCTCACCAACCGCCAGATCGAGGCTGCTCGTATCGCGATGACCCGCAAGATCAAGCGTGGCGGGAAGGTCTGGATCAACGTCTTCCCCGACAAGCCGATCACCAAGAAGCCGGCCGAGACCCGCATGGGCTCCGGAAAGGGCTCGCCCGAAGGCTGGGTCGCGGTGGTCAAGCCCGGACGGGTGATGTTCGAGCTTGCCGGCGTGTCCGAGCCGCTGGCTCGCGAAGCGATCCGTCTGGCAGCGCACAAGCTTCCCGTAAAGACCAAGTTCGTCCAACGTGAGGACTGAGGTCGAGCGATGAAGGCGAACGAGGTACGCGATCTGGAGGCGGGCGAGCTCGCCAAACGAGTCAACGAGCTGCGCAAAGAGGTCTTCGGGCTTCGCTTCGCGAACGCCACCGGCGAACTCGAGGACACGGCAGGACTCGGGCGCGCCAAGCGCGACCTGGCCCGGCTGCTCACCGTCACACGTGAGCGCGAGCGCCAGGCCGGCGTACAGCAGGGCAACTAGGGATCACTGAAAAGGCGAACTGAGCAATGGCTGACGAGACAGACAACGAGACACCCGAGACGACCGAGGCCGAGCAGGCCCCCGTCGCCGAGACCCCCGCTCCGGAGGCCGAGGCCCCCGCGGCCGAGGAGAGCGCCGAGGCTCCTGCCGCCGAGGATGCGAGCCCCGAGGAGCCCGTCGAGGCGCCCCAGGCAGCCGAGCCCGAGGCACCCCAGCTTCCGCCGAAGGAGCGTCGCCGGGCGCGCCGCTCCGCCCACAAGGGCGAGGCCGCTCCCGCGCGCACCCCCGAGGAGCGCCACGCCGAGCGTGTGGCCAGCAGGCGCGAGAAGGCGGTGCGCCGTCGGGCCCGGCGCCTCAGCGAACGTGCCAAGGCGGCCGAGCGCCGCGCCGCCAAACCGGCAGCCGAGCCGCTGGCTCCGGTCCACGCCCCCGTCGAGGGCGCGCGCCGCGTGCGCCAGGGCGTCGTGGTCTCCGACAAGGCGCAGAAGACGATCACGGTGCGCATTGACACCGCGCGCCGTCATCGTCGCTACGAGAAGATCGTCCGCAGCTCGAGCACCGTTCACGCGCACGACGAGAACAACGACGCCAACGAGGGCGACGTGGTCCGCGTGATCGAGAGCAGGCCGCTGTCGCGTACCAAGCGCTGGGCCCTGGTCGACGTGGTGGAGCGCGCCCGATGATCCAGAACGAGACCAGACTTCGTGTCGCCGACAACTCAGGCGCCCGCGAGATCCTGTGCATCCGCGTCAAGGGTGGATCGAAGCGCCGCTACGCCTTCGTGGGCGACGTCATCACCGCGACCGTCAAGCAGGCCAACCCCCAGGGCGCCGTCAAAAAGGGCGACGTGGTGACGGCCGTGGTCGTGCGCACCAAGAAGCCGATCGGCCGCGACGACGGCACCTACATCGCCTTCGACGAGAACGCCGCCGTGATCATCGACGACCAGAACAACCCGCGCGGCACGCGCGTGTTCGGGCCCGTCGCGCGCGAACTCCGCGAGCGCAACTTCATGAAGATCGTCTCGCTCGCGCCGGAGGTCCTGTGATGGCCGCCAAGCGCGGGATGAAGATCCGCTCCGGCGATCAGGTCAGGGTGATCTCGGGCAAGGATCGCGGCAAGAGCGGCCGCGGTCTGCGGCGGGCGCTGGTGGCGCTGGACGAGGTTGAGCCGCTCAACGTAGACCCGGGCCTGCTGGGGCTCGGCGCGCACCTCCTTGCCGCGCTTGCCGCGGTCCGGGCCGCTGATGACA
>JASLGJ010000211.1 GCA_030150085.1 Candidatus Elarobacter sp.
GCTGCTGGTGCTGCTCAACTCGATCCCGCGCGTGACGCTGGTGCCGCTGTTCATCCTGTGGTTCGGCTTCACGCTGATGTCCAAGGTGGTCAGCGCGGTGGTGCTGGTGCTGTTCGTGGTGTTCTTCGCGACCTACGCCGGGATCAAGGACGTCGACCCGACCCTGGTGGCGAACGCGCGCGTGCTGGGCGCCAAGCCGCTGGACATCGTGCGCCACGTCCTCGTGCCCTCGGCCCTGACCTGGATCTTCGCCTCGCTGCGCAGCGCGGTCGGCTTCGCCCTGATCGGGGCGGTGGTGGCGGAGTACTTCGGGGCCAACGCCGGGGTGGGCTACCGCATCCAGTACTCCGAGGCCCAGCTCAACACGAGCGGGGTGTTCGGGGGCTTGGCGATTCTGATGGTTCTCGTTACGCTGATCGATACGTTCATCCGCTGGGTCCAGCGCCGGCTGATCGTCTGGAAACCCGCTTCCCTCTGACTAGGAGTACGCCCGTGCCCGACATCTCGCGCCGTTCGCTCATCGCCCGCGCCGCCGCCGTCTCCGCCGCCTCGGCGGTGTTCGGCGTGCCGACCGTGGTCCGCGCCGCCGGGCCCAAGGAGAAGGTGCCGGTCGCGGTCGGCTCCGAGCACGCCCTGGTCTACCTGCCCTGGGACCTGGCCAAGGCGCTGGGCTACTTCGACCAGGAAGGACTCGACGTCGAGCTGACCTACACCAAGGGCGGGAGCGAGGCCGCGACCGCGCTGGCCTCGGGCAGCGTGGAGTACAGCGGCAACGCGATCGACCACGCCATCGCGGCGGCCGAGCGCGGCAAGGCGCTGCTGATGATCTCCGACTTCATGAACCAGCCCGGCATCGCGCTGCTGGTGCGCCCCGGCGACCGCGACAAGTACAAGACCTTCGCCGACTTCAAGGGCAAGACGATCGGCGTCACCTCGATCGGCTCGGCGACCCACGTGCTGGCGGTCTGGATGGCGCACCGGGCCGGCATGGGCAAGGACGACATCAAGATCGTCGGCGTGGGCGGCGGCTCGACCATGATCTCGGCCCTGGCCGGCAGCCAGGTCGACGCGACCTACGGCAACGACCCCTATGCGACGACGCTCATCAAGACCGGGCGCGGCGTGCAGTGGTCGGGCCTGTACACGGCCGGCGACACGCGCCGCGCGCTGGGGTTCTCGAGCTACTGCTTCACCGGCGCGCTGACCCGCGCCGAGGTGATCCAGAAGAACCCCGAGCGGACGCAGAAGATCGTCAACGCGCTGGTGCGGGCGCAGAAGTACATGGCGACCCACACCTCGGCCCAGATCGCCGCGGCGCTGCCGGACGAGTTCCGCGGCGGCGCGTCGCAGGCCGACTGGGCGGCCTCGTACAGCCACTCGCGCCCGGCCTACACCCAGCACGGCGAGATCGCGCTGGAGGGCGTGCGCGCGGTGCTCGAGACGAACGGCTACTTCCTGGGCCAGCCGGCGAAGGTCGACCCGGCCAAGCTGTTCGACAACAGCTTCGTCGACAAGGCGGCGCGCGGCGCACGGGCATAGGGTGTACGAGCGTAGGGTGTAACTGACAGCACGAGCGCGGCCGCCGCGGCCGCGCGATTCCGGAGGGACACCAATGGCGGACCACCTGCAGCCTTATCTTTTCCTCTACGGTCGGTGCGAGGAGGCGCTCGAGTTCTACAAAGGCGCCTTCGGCGGAAGCTACGAGATCATGCGCGTGGCGGACACCCCGATGGCGAGCCAGATGCCGCCCGATGCGGCGAACCGCGTGATGCACGCCTCGTTCAGCGCCGACGGGATCGCGTTCTTCGCCTCGGACGGCCAGGGCGTCAAGCCCGTCGACCCGGACGCCGGCAACGTCTCGCTGGCGCTCTCGTTCGAGGACGCGGCGCGCGGCGAGCGCGTCTTCACCGCGCTCGCGGAGGGCGGCAAGGTCACGATGCCGATCGACACCGCGTTCTGGGGCGGCCGCTTCGGCATGGTGGTCGACAAGTTCGGCTCGGAGTGGATGATGACGCTGCCGTAGGCAGCCGTCCCGAAAGCGCTGCGCCCAGCCCGGCACGCCAAGGTCGTGGATCGCCCGCGACCCTGGTCGGCCGGGCGCGTTCGGATTCATCGTGCTCTCAGAACGGGTGCGTATGCTGGGACGGTGAACCGTGAAACCCGCCTTCCGAGCACCGGTGAAGCCGGCACGAGCGGGCGCCGCGAGCGTCCCGCCGCGCGCGAGAAACCCCTGCGCTGCCCCGCGGACCCCGAGCCGCACTTCCTCGCCGACTGCTTCGACGCGACCCATGCGGCGATGCTGAACCCGTCCGCGGTGCGCGGTTCGCACGAGGCTTCGCACCGCCGCGGCTGATCGGCGCCGGCTCGCGCTTACTCCTCGCGATGGCTCAGGACGTTGACCACCGTGCCGTTCGGGTCTCGGACGAAGAAGCGCCGCACGCCCCACGGCTCGTCGGTCAGCGGGTACGCGACGTCGTCACCGCGCCGCAGTGCTCGCGCGTACACGCCGTCGACGTCGTCGACCTCGACGGAGACGTGCGGCTGCACGGCGGCCGTCGCGTCGCGCTTCATGACGCTCACTTGCGCGGTCGCGTTCGTGGGTGACACGAAGGTCACGATCCAGTCCGAGTCCATGCCGACCTCGAAGCCGAGCAGGTTCACGTAGAAGTCGCGGCTCTCGCCGAACCGCTCGGACGCGATGTCGGGCACGACCCTGCGGATGCTCATCGGGCGCTCTTCGACCGTGCGGAGACGGGTTCCACCACGCCCCGCAGGCCCGGCCGGAGCCCGGCTCGTAGGCACGGTCCATGACCCCGCTGGACCTCTCCACCCACCGGCCGCGCGCGGTGCGCGAGCAGCTCGCCGGAATCGCGTACCTCCCGCGCGCGATCGACAAGGTCCGCGCCCAGCTCCCGGGCGGCGACCTCGGCCCTTACGTCGTTCTGGCCGAAGGCGTGCGTACGATGAGCGCGGGGATGTACCACGTCCTCGGCTTCACGCACGAAGAGTTTCGCGACGTGGTCGCCGCCGCGCCGGACGACGACGCGGTAGCGGCCTGGGTGCGCGCGCGCGTCGGCGACGAGGCGGTCGCGAAGTGGAACGAGGGCGTGCTGACGCGCCGCATCGGCGACATCACCGGCCCGACGCGCGAGCGCATGATCTCCATCCATCCCTGCGCCGCCGGCATGCCGCCCGAGGCGCTGCTGGTCGACATGTTCGACGCCGACGACGACGCCGTCTACGCCGCGCGCTGAGCGTTCGGTGATGACGACCGCCGGGCTCCGGCCGCGTTCGCCGGCGAGCTACGCCAAGGCGATCTCCGGCGGCTGAGCACCGTCAGCAGCCGGAATCATGGTCGGGGCGCAGGTTCAGGCGGCGCCGTCCCAGAGGGAGGCCAGGCGGGCCACGGTGGCTTCGTCGTGGGGCTGCAGGCCGCTGCCGCGGCAGACGCGGCAGGGGGTCGGCGCGCACTCCTCGCACACGCCGCTGCCCGAGCAGTGTCGGCAGTCGTCCTCGGGCGAGCGGCGGCGGCGCTTCTTGCGCGGCAGGGCCCAGCGCTCGCTCTCGCGCCGGCGCTCGGCCTGGCGGTTCAGCTCCGCTTCGCGGTAGAGCTCGGTCTCCTTGACCAGGGCGCACAAGCCGAGGACCGAGACACAGGCAAGAGCACCGACTACGAAGTCGGTGAAAGCGCGATCCTTCATTGCGAATGTTATCGGAACACGGGATCGGGACTTGAGCGTTCCAGCGGGGCGAGCACGACGCGGTCGCGCCCCTCGCGCTTGGCGCGATAGAGGGCCTGGTCGGCCGAGGCCAGGATCCGCTCGGGGTCGGGGCCGCGCTTGTCGGGCCGGGCCGAGGCCACCCCGACGCTGACCGTCACGATCCCGGCCGGCGCCTCGGGGTAGGCGATCGCCAGCGCGCGCACGTTGTGGCGCACCCGCTCGCCCACCACCCGCGCGGCCTCGCCCTCGGCCAGCGGGAGCACGATCGCGAACTCCTCGCCGCCGTAGCGCGCGGCGACGTCGTCGGGGCGCAGCACCGCGGCCGAGACGGCCTGCGCGACCTGGCGCAGCACCTCGTCGCCGGCCTGGTGGCCGTGGGTGTCGTTGAAGCGCTTGAAGTGGTCGACGTCGATCATCAGCACGCCCAGCGCGGCGTCGGAGCGCTTGGCGCGGTCCCACGCCCGGTGCAACGCGCCGTCGAACGAGCGGCGGTTGGCGATCCCGGTCAGGCCGTCGAGCGCGACCAGCGCCGAGAGCGCGCGGTTGCGGTCGGCCAGGGCCAGCGCGAAGAGCAGCGCCTGCGCCGCGATCCCGCCGTCGAAGGCGCGCCGCAGCTTGAGGTGGGGGAGCAGCACGCCGTGCAGGTTGAGGTCGTTGAGCGCGAACCCGGCCGCCGCGCAGGCGAACGCGACCAGGTAGTAGCGCGAGGGCGCGAAGCCCTGGCGCTGCGCGAGCACGCCGCGCGCGAACAGCACCGCCAGCAGCGCCGCCTGGAGGCCTTCCTCGAGCGCGTAGACGCCCGGCGAAGGCCAGCGGTGGAGGCGCGTGGCGAAGAGCGCCACGACGTTGGCGCCCAGCAGCGGCAGCGTGACCCAGTCGAACGGCTTGCGCCAGCGGGTCAGGCTCAGGAACGAGCGGCAGAAGCCGGTCAGGGCGAAGTAGTACAGGCTCAGCGAGACCGACTCGGCGAGCTCGGTGGCCTGCGGGAAGAGGCGCAGGTCGGCGGGGTTGCCGGCGATCGTCAGCCCGACCAGCGCGAACATCGAGATCGCGTACCAGCCGAACGGCGCGTCGCGCAGCACGCTGAAGAGCAGCGCGTTGAACGCGCCGATCGCCAGGAAGAACCCCAGGAAGAACGCGGCGTCGCTAGAGATTGCCGCGCTTCGCCTGTTCCTGTTCGATCGACACGAACAGCGCCTTGAAGTTGCCCTTGCCGAACGAGAGCGAGCCGCGGCGCTGGATGATCTCGAAGAACAGCGTCGGGCGGTCTTGGAGCGGTTTGGTGAAGATCTGCAGCATGTAGCCCTTGTCGTCCCGGTCGACCAGGATGCTCAAGTCCCGCAGGATCGCGACGTCCTCGGCGATCGCCCCGACCCGCTCGCCCAAGGTGGCGTAATAGGAGTCGGGGGCGTCGAGCAGCTCGACCCCGTTGGCGCGCAGGGCGCGCACGGTGGCGACGATGTCGTCGGTGGCGATCGCGACGTGCTGCACGCCCGGGCCGCCGTAGTACTCCAGGTATTCCTCGATCTGCGACTTCTTGAGCCCCTGGGCCGGCTCGTTGATCGGCAGCTTGACCTTGCCCGTGGCGTTCTGCATCACTTTCGAGCGCAGGGCGGTGAACTCGGTCGAGATGTCCTTGTCGTCGAAGCTGACCAGCTGCTCGAAGCCGAACGCCTTGGCATAGAAGTCGCACCAGGGCTGCATCTCGCCCCAGCCGACGTTGGCCACGCAGTGGTCGATGCGCACCAGGCCGACCGCCTCGCGGGCGCGCTGGCCGCCGCTCCAGGCCACGTAGCCGGGCAGCCAGGGGCCGCGGTAGTCCTTGCGCTCGATCAGCGAGTGCACGGTGTCGCCGTAGACCCCGATCCGGGCCCGCACGACCCGCCCGTGCTCGTCGCCGCTGTCGGCCGGCGGGGTCAGCCCGCGCGCCCCGCCGGCCAGCACCGTCTCGTAGACCTCGCGGGCGCCGGTGGTGCGCAGGGCCACGTCGCGCACGCCGTCGCCGTGCCGGCGGACGTGCTCGCCGATCGGGTCGTCCGCGCTCAGCCCGGCGGTGAGGACCAGGGTCAGGTCGTGCTGGCGCACCACGTACGAGGCGCGGTCGCTCAGCCCGGTCTCCGGGCCGGCGTAAGCCAGCGGTTCGAAGCCGAACGCGGTGCAGTAGTAGTGCGCGGCCTGCTTGGCGTTCCCCACCCACAGCTCGAGATGATCGAACTCGAGCGTTTCGAGCGCCGGCGAGCGGCGCGGCGTCATCGTACTCACCTGGTGCGGTTACCCCAAGGCCGCGCCGGCCCCTCTCGCGGGCGAGCCTTCGCTGCGTCGTTGCGGCTAGCGGTGGGTATGAAGGGCCCAGCTTTTCTTCGGTGAGGGATTGGGATGCAGACAACGGACGTCCGACAGACCGCGCAGCAGGCGGTGGACCAGTCCAAATCGTTCTTGGGCAAACAGGTCGACGACAAGACGACCGAGATCGGGCAGCAGATCGGCTCGGTGGCGCAGGAGCTGCGCTCCGTCGGCGACCAGCTCAAGCAGAGTCCGATCGCAGGCCCGGTGACGGGTTACGTGGACCAGGGGGTCGAGTACGTCGAGCGGCTCGGCCAGTACCTGCAAGATGCCGACAGCGACAGGCTGCTCGGCGACCTCGAGAACTTCGCCCGCCAGCAGCCGTGGGCCGTCGCGGCCGGCGCGCTGGTGCTGGGCTTCGCCGCCTCGCGCTTCCTCAAGACGTCGAGCGCGCGGCGCTACCGCTCCGGCAGCTACGGCGCGAGCGGCGGCTCGTACGGCGGCGGCACGGGCAGCCACGGCATCAGCTCCGGCACCGCCTACGGCACCACCGGCACCGGTTACGGCACCACCGGCACGGGCTACGGCGGCACGAGCTACGGCAGCGCGGGCGGCGGCACGGCCGATACCGGCTACTCGGCGACCGGCATCCCCTCCGGCGCCACGGACACGACCGGGATTCGCAGCGGGGGCGAGCGCTATGCAACCTGACGCGCCGCGCGAGGCGGACAAGCCGTTTCCCGTGCTCCTGCGCGAGCTGGGAGACGAGATCGGCACGCTCGTCCGCCAAGAGATCGCGCTGGCCAAGGTCGAGCTGACCGAGAAGCTCAAGCCGGCCGAGGCCGCGGCCGGGATGTTCAGCGCCACGCTGGTGCTCGCGCTGGGCGCGTTCGGCGCGCTGACCACGTTCCTGATCGCCGGCATCGCGGCGCTGAACGTGCCGGTGTGGCTGTCGGCGCTGATCGTCACGGTCGTCTACGGCGCGGTTGCGTTCGTGCTCGCGCAGACCGGCAAGAAGAAGATGCAAGAAGCGACCCCGCTCGTTCCCGAGCAGACCGCGCAGACCGTAAAGGAGGACATCGAATGGGCAAAGACTCGAGCGAAATCCGGCGTGAGATAGAAGAGACCCGGGCTCGCATGGGCGATACGGTCGAGGCGCTGAGCTACAAGGCCGACGTCCCCAACCGTGTGAAAGACGCCGTCAACGACAAGGTCGAGACGGTGAAAGGAACGATCGGAGACGTGGTGAGCAACGTGAAGGACGCCGTGAGCGGCGCGAGCGGGAAGGTCGGCAGCGCGCTGGGCGGCGCGAAGGACAAGGCCGGCACGACCTGGAGCGACACGAGCGACAAGCTCGGCGACACCGTGGGCGGCGTGACCGGCAAGCTGGGCGACGTGACGCACGGCGTGACCGACAGGCTCGGCAGCGTCACGGGCGGCGTGAGCGACAAGCTCGGCGCGGTGACCGACAAGATTCCCAGCCCGGGCGACGTGACCGGAGCCGCGAAGCGCGGCGTCGGCATGGCGCTCGAGAACCCGCTCGGCTTGGCGATCGGCGCCGCGGCGGCCGGCTTCCTGGCCGGGCTGCTGGTGCCGGTGACGGACTACGAGCGCGAGACGATCGGGCCGATCCGCGACGACCTGGTCGACAAGGCCCAGCAGCTCGGCAGCGACGCGCTCGAGCACGGCAAGGCCGTGCTGCAGGAGACCGCCCAGGCGGCGCTCTCGACCGCCCAGCAATCCGCCCAGACCCACGGGCAGCAGGTGGTGCAGAACGTGCAAGGCCAGACCGGCGACCAAAACCAGAGCGGCAGCGGCGACAGCGCGCTGTCGTCGGCCGGGATGCCGAGCGACGCGTCGCAGGGCGGCGGGCTGCGCGGCGAGACGCTGATGTCGGGCGGCACGGGCTCGCAGACCCCGGCCGACAGCGGCAAGACCTCGACGGAGTACGGCGTGCTGCTCGACGACAAGCTCACGCCCGGCGCACCGGGCACCGCCTCGCCCTAGCGGCGAACTCGGGACACGGTCCCTGGAGCAGAAGAGCCCGCGGTGCGACCGCGGGCTCTTTCGCGTTCGTGAGGCGAGCCCGTCCTGCTACGTGCTCTTTCCGATCGGGGTGGGCGGCGTGATGCCGAGCTCGCGGTAGAAGGCGTCGGGGTTCATCGGGCGGCCGAGGAACGCGCGCACTTCCTGATCGGGCTCTTGCAGGCGGGCCGGGGCGAGGATGTCGCGCCGGTACGCCATGCCGGCGGCGGGATTGGTCAGGCCCTGGGACCGGAAGCGCGAGAACATGTCCTGCGCGTACACTTTCGACCACAGGTAGCCGTAGTAGCCGGCGTCGTAGCCGCCCATCAGGTGGCCGAAGGCGGACTCGGGGTGCGTGCCCTCGACGAACTGGTTGGGCGTGGTCTGCGCGACGGTCGCTTTCCAGACCGCGGTCGCGTCGACCGGCGGGGGCGCGGTGTGGTATTTCATGTCGACCGTCGCGTACTCGATCTGGGTCGTGGTGAGCAGCGCGTAGTGCACGTAGCGCGCGGCGATCATCTTTTGGATCAGCGCGTCGGGCAGGGGCTGGCCGGTGGTGACGTTGCTCGAGACGCGCTCGAGGATGCCCGGGTCCCAGGCCCAGTTCTCGAGCATCTGCGAGGGCGCCTCGACGAAGTCTTGGCGGAAGCCGCTGGTCAGGGTCTCGTAGGGCTCGGCGGCGAGCATGGCGGCCATGCAGTGGCCGAACTCGTGGAAGAACGTCTCGACGTCGCCGTGGGTGAGCAGCGCGGGCTTGCCCGGCGCGGGCTGCGGCCAGTTGCCGACGATCGCGCTCTCGGCCAGGCGCACGCTGCCGTCGGGCAGCACGCGGCGCGGCACGATCGGGAAGTTCGCGAAGTGGTCGTACTTGCCGGGCCGCGGGTAGAGGTCGAGGTAGAACCGCCCCAGCGGCCGACTCGACGCCGCGTCGAACACGTCGTAGGCCTGCACGTCGGGCTGCCAGACCGGCACGCCGACGCGCGCGAAGCGCACCCCGAGCAGCTCCTGGTAGATGCCCAGCACGCTCTCGACGACGTGCGGGACGGGGAAGTACTGCTTGATCTCGTTCTGGTCGACCGCGTAGGTGCTCTTGCGCAGCTGGTTCTCGTAGTAGCTCTGGTCCCACTGCTCGAGCGGGGCGCCCTTGAGCTGCGCCAGCTCGTCGCGCTCCTGGCGCGCCTTGGGCAGGATGGCGGCGTCGATCTGCGCCAGGAAGCCCTCGACGCGCTGCGGCGTGCCGGCCATCTTGTCGGCCAGCACGTACGCCGCCCAGGTGCGGTAGCCGAGCAGGTGCGCGAGGCGGTCGCGGGTCGCGATCGCGCTCTCCAGCAGCTGCACGTTGGCTTCGCCGCCGCGGTTCTGGTAGGCGACGTAGAACGCTTTGCGCGCCGCGGGGTCGGTCTGGTTGTTCATGAACGGGCTGATCGTCGACTCGTCGACGTGCACCGTGTAGCCGCCGTCGGGGGCCGGCTTGAGCGCGGCGGCGACGAAGTCGGGCGGGAGCGGCGCGGCTTGCGCGGCCGTCAGCGCCACCGTGGTCGCG
Source organism: Candidatus Elarobacter sp. (assembly GCA_030150085.1). Classification (GTDB taxonomy): domain Bacteria; phylum Vulcanimicrobiota; class Vulcanimicrobiia; order Vulcanimicrobiales; family Vulcanimicrobiaceae; genus Vulcanimicrobium. The sequence continues at coordinate 9,574 of JASLGJ010000211.1, forward strand.
TCGTTGCCGAGGTTGACCTGGAAGCGGTTCTGCAGGTCGGTCAGCTTCTGCTCGAGCGCGACGAACTCGCGCCGCTGCGCGCTCGGCAGGCCCGCGCCGGAGCGCTTCGCCGCGGTCAGCCAGAGCTGGGTCAGCTTCGCGTCGGCCGGGCTCTTGGCCGTGCCGGAGGCCAGCGCGTCGGCCAGCGCGCGGTAGAGGTCGGGGCGCGCGCTCAGCTCGCTGAGCACGCTGCTCTCCTGGGTCGAGCACTGCAGCGAGGCGGCCCGGACGCTCTTGTCGGTCGAGACGTCGTAGAGAAAGCCTTCCGCGACCAGGTCGTCGTTGTAGTCGGCGGCCGCGGTCTCCAGCGGCAGCACGACCGTGGCGAAGCTGCGCTTGGCGCGCGGCAGGCGGGCCAGCGCGTCGACCCGGCGCACGATCCGGGCGCTGCCGGCCTTGCAGTTCGCGGCGATCTGGGCCGGGCTGACGGTCCAGCGGATCGGCAGGACCGCGGCGGCGGGAGCGGCTGCGGCGGGAGCCGTCAGCGGCACGGTGGCGAGGAGCGCGCCGGCCGCCGCCGCGCGCGCACTCCGGAAGAATGCGGACATCACGCTCGATACGTTCGTGAAGGGCCGCCCCGTTCCGTTGCCGCATTCTGGGCCATGCTCCGTCCGCTACTTCGAGCGAGCGCGGCCCTCGCGTTCGCGGCCCTCCTCGCGCCCGCCACGCCCTCCGCCGCCCCCGCCCCGGGACTGGCCTACGACGAGATCGTGCGGGGTGGCGTTGACCACCACCCGCACGAT
>JASLGJ010000283.1 GCA_030150085.1 Candidatus Elarobacter sp.
GAGCACTCCTCGCTGCACAGCCAGCCCACCAGCGCGGCGATCTCCTCGACCCGCCCGAAGCGGTTCATCGGGATGCGCGAGCGCATGTAGTCGATGTGGGCCTGCGTCATCTGCGCGAAGAGCGGCGTCTCGACCGCGGCCGGGGTGACGCAGTTGACCAGCACGCCGCTGGTGGCGAGCTCCTTGCCCAGCGACTTGGTCAGCGCGATCACGCCCGCCTTGGACGCGCTGTAGGCGGCGGCGTTGGGGTTGCCCTCCTTGCCCGCGACCGAGGCGATGGCGACGATGCGCCCGTAGCCGGCCGCGCGCATGGGCGCCAGCGCCGCGCGCACGCAGACGAACGTGCCGGTCAGGTTGACGTCGAGGACCTCGCGCCAGCCGGCGAGCGGGTAGTCGGCGACGGGCAGGTTGGGCCCGGTGATGCCGGCGCTGGTGACCAGGATGTCGAGCCGGCCCAGCGCCGCGAGCGTCGCGTCGCGCGCGCGCTCGACCGCGTCCTCGTCGCGCACGTCGACCAGCGCGGTGTGCGCCCCGCCCACGCCGGGCGCCGCGGCGGCCAGCGCCTCGGCGCGCGCGTCCCACAGGCTCAGCCGCGCGCCCGAGGCGTGCAGCCGGCGCGCGACCGCCAGGCCGATTCCCGACGCGCCCCCGGTCACGACCGCGGCGCGCCCCCGAACGTCGAGCTGGTTCATGCCGCGCCACTTCACCGGGGAGGCAAGCGATGACTGCGAACGAGACCGTGGAGCTGCGCAGCGCGCAGTGGTTCGGCAAGCGCGACCGCGACGGGTTCATCCACCGCAGCTGGATGCGCGCCGAGGGCTTCGCGCCCGACGTGTTCGACGGCCGGCCGGTGATCGGGATCTGCAACTCGTGGTCGGAGCTGACCTCGTGCAACGTCCACCTGCGCCGGGTGGCCGAGGCGGTCAAGCGCGGGGTGTGGGAGGCGGGCGGGTTCCCGCTCGAGTTCCCGACCATCTCGCTGGGCGAGACCTACATGCGCCCCACGACGATGATGTTCCGCAACCTGATGAGCATGGACGTCGAGGAGTCGATCCGCGCCAACCCGGTCGACGGCGTGGTGCTGCTGAGCGGCTGCGACAAGACCACGCCCGCGCAGCTCATGGGCGCGGCCAGCGTCGACCTGCCCGCGCTGATGGTCACCGGCGGCCCGATGCTCAACGGCAAGTACCGCGGGGGCGACATCGGCTCGGGCACCATGGTCTGGCAGTTCTCGGAGGAAGTGCGGGGCGGGAAGAAGACCTGGGACGACTTCTTCGACGCCGAGGCCGGGCAGTCGCGCAGCAACGGCCACTGCATGACCATGGGCACCGCCTCGACCATGGCCAGCATGGCCGAGGCGCTGGGCATCGCGCCGACCGGCAACGCCGCCATTCCGGCGGTCGACGCGCGCCGCTACGCGCTCGCGCAGCTCGCCGGGCGGCGCATCGTCGCGATGGTGCGCGAGGACTTGCGCATGTCGAAGATCCTCACCCGCGCGGCGTTCGAGAACGCGATCCGGGTCAACGCCGCGATCGGCGGCTCGACCAACGCGGTGGTCCACCTGCTGGCGATCGCGGGCCGGGCCGGCGTGCCGCTCGCGCTGGACGACTTCGACCGCCTGGGGCACGACCTGCCGCTGCTGGTGGACCTCCAGCCCTCGGGCCGCTTTTTGATGGAGGACTTCTACTACGCGGGCGGCGTGCCGGCGGTGGTGCGCGAACTGGGCGACCTGATCCACCGCGACGCGCTGACCGTGAGCGGCAAGACGATGGGCGAGGCGACCGCCGACGCGCCGTGCTGGAACCGCGAGGTGATTCGCCCGCTGGACGCGCCGCTCAAGCCACAAGCCGGCATCGCGGTGCTGCGCGGCAACCTGGCCCCGAACGGGGCGGTGATCAAGCCCTCCGCCGCGACGCCGAGCCTGCTCGTCCACCGCGGCCGGGCGGTCGTGTTCGAGAGCATCGAGGATTTCAAGGCCCGCATCGACGACCCCGAGCTCGACGTCGACGAGAGCTGCGTGATGGTGCTCAAGGGCGCCGGCCCGCGCGGCTACCCCGGCATGCCCGAGACCGGCAACCTGCCGCTCCCGCCGAAGCTGCTCGCGAAAGGCGTGACCGACATGGTGCGCATCTCCGACGCCCGCATGAGCGGCACCGCGTACGGCACCGTCGTGCTGCACACCGCGCCCGAGGCCGCCGCGGGCGGCACGCTCGCACTGGTGCGAAACGGCGACCAGATCGAACTGGACGTCCCCGCCCGCCGCTTGCAGCTAGCGGTGAGCGAGGCCGAGCTGGAACGCCGCCGCGCGGCCTGGCGGCCCGAACCGCCGCGCTTCGAGCGCGGCTACGCGAAGCTCTACACCGAGCACGTCCTGGGCGCCGACCGCGGCGCCGACTTCGACTTCCTGGTCGGCGGCAGCGGCGCGGCGGTCGCCCGCGAGATGCACTAGGACCATTTTTGAGTGCCATACAGGTGGCACACAATTGGGCGATCATCAAAGCCGATGTAGCCGTGGTAAACGAAATCACGGCGTTGAGCCGACCATATCCACGCTATCCACGGCGGACCACAGGATCGTTCCGAAGGTGTGAATCGAACTGTGGGGGCCGCTGAGGGGAGTCGTCGGCTGTTGCGCAAAGCATTTTCTCGGTCACCGTGACAGGGCTACTTCGCTTAGTTCGGTCTACGGCCATCGACTATTTCTTAGCAAGCTCGGGTGAGATGAGTTCGGACGAATCGCGTCGCCGTGAATTGGTGTTCGGTGTGGTCGCACCGCTGGGCGTCGACAAAGGAAAAGTGCTCAAGGTGTTGAGGCAATCGTTGAGCACTATCGCGGGATACGAGATGCACGAGATAAAGATCAGTGCATTGCTACAAGACTACGCGGCCCAGCCTGAGGCAATCACAAGAGCCACGCCCTTGCGCCGCAAGGAGCTTCTGATGAACGTCGGTGACGAGCTGAGGAAGGAGTGGATCGCATTCCGTGGCGGTGAGATTCAAGGTGACGCCGGAGCGATTCTAGCGGTTGCCAATATCCTTCATGTTCGTGAAGAACAAAATGCTGAGCGCGGCGTTGAATCCAGCGAGGGCGAGACTCTCGCCCATATGTCGCTCGAGAGCGCAGCTTATATCGTTGATTCGCTCAAGCACCCTGACGAGCTTGACCGCCTGCGGCGCATCTACGGCCCCGCTTTCGTCGGCATCGGGATCTACGCTCCACCGGACGTTCGGCGCGACGCACTCTTGCTCGACGCTCGCAGTGATGATGAACGGACCCTGGTCAACAAGCTGATCTATCGTGACGCTCGAGGCCATAAACTCGGTCAGCGTGTCGGTGAAGCTTTCTACGGTACGGACTTCATCATCGATGCAACAAGAGAGACCGGGGACCTCGCCGAGGAGCTGAATCGGCTGGTCAAGCTCTTGTTCGGTGCGCTTTTCATCACGCCTCACATGGACGAATACGGCCTTTTCCTTGCCCGCGCGGCACAGGCCCGTTCCGGATCGATGGCACGCCAGATCGGTGCTGCCATTTTGCGCAGCGACGGCTCGACCGTTGCCTGTGGAACGAACGAGGTGGCGAAGCCGCTCGTCGGCGGCCAGTATTGGCCCGATGACGACGAAACGTATCACGGACGCGATTTCGAGTACGAGCCTGTCGAGGGACAGGGCGTGCAAGATACGAGCGATTGGTTCCGGCTTCGAATGGCACAGACGGTGATCCAGCAGTTGAACGAACAGAACGCGCTCTCCGAGTGCCTGAGCGATTTGACCGAGCAGGAGCGACTGCAGGAACTGTATGTCAGAGACGGCGCACCGCTGAGAAATTCACTGATCAAAGACAATATCGATTATATCCGGGCCGTCCATGCCGAGGCCGCGGCCATCATCGATGCCGGTCGGCATGGCGTTCCGGTCAAAGGAGCGAGGATGTACACGACCACGTTTCCTTGCCATGAATGCTCTCGGCACATCGTTGCGGCGGGAATCGATCAGGTCGTCTATCTCGAGCCGTATCCGAAAAGTGGGACCAAAGACCTCTACCGTGATTCCATCAGTGTCGATCCCAAAACGCCCGATGAGAAACGGGTGACATTCCGAACCTTCGTCGGCGTCGCGCCGACGAGATACCTCGAATTCTTCACCGTCGGGCAACGCGATCGAAAAAATAAAGAGGGCCGACCGGTCGAGGTCGACGTCAAGACGTGCCCGCCGGCTCTTCCGTACTACACGCCGTCGGTAAACTCTGTGATTCAGTCAGAAGGCGTTCCGCAGGCCCTCTTCACTGAATTTACCGATCACATCAA
>JASLGJ010000304.1 GCA_030150085.1 Candidatus Elarobacter sp.
TGCGCGGCTCGACCAGCTCGTCCCAGGGGTTGGGCGGCAGCGAGGCCGCGACGCCGGTGGCCGAGATCACCGCCGTCTCGTCGTCGTAAAACGTCTGGGCCGGCTGCGAGCAGCCCCCGCCCGCGTCGAAGCGCCCGCGCGCGAGCGAGTACTCGAACGACGACCAGGCGATGTGCGCGCCGTTGTCGGCCGCCGCGAAGGTGAAGCGCAGCCCGGGCCGGGGTCCCGCCACGCGCTCCACCGCGCGGTAGATCAGGAAGCGCAGCGGCTGCTCCGTCTCGTAAGGCGGCTCGGTGGCCTTGGCGATGCGCTCGATCGTCAGCTGGCTGGGCGCGCGCAGGGCGAAGCGGTCGTGCGTCTCCTGCGGGAAGATGCCCAGGTAGCGGCGCGCGAGGATCGTCACCGAGCGCGCCACGGGGCTCACCAGCAGGGCCAGCTGGAACGCGCTGTTGCCGCTTCCGACCACCGCCACGTCCTTGCCGCGGTAGCGCTCCCAGCGCCCGGCGCGCGCGTCCTCGTAGACCTCGAAGCAGGTCGCGCTGCGCGCGGGCGCCATCCAGGGCTGCAGCGGGCGCGGGCGGATGCCGGTCGCGAGGATCACCGAGCGCGCGCGCAGCTCGGCCGGCCGGCCCTCGCGCTCGACCCGGCAGCGGAATCCCGCGCCGTCGCGCTCGAGCGCGGTCACCCGCCCGGGCAGCCAGTTCGCCTGCACCGCGCGGCCGGTGTCGCGCACGTAGGCGCCGTAGCGCGCGCCGCTGGGCCGCCAGCGGTCCGAGCCCAGGTAGGCGTTGAGGTCGCAGCCCGAGCCGCTGATCGCCAGCTCGCTGCAGTACGACTGCAGCAGCTCGTCGCCGAGCATGTCCAAACAGCCGCCGAACGCGTCGGCGACGATCGTGTACGGCACCTCGGCGCGGCCCAGCCGCAGCGCCTCGGAGAGTGCCGCCGGCCCGCCGCCGACGATCACCGTGTCGGGCGGCGGGAGGGAGGTCGGAGGCACGGGACGCGCTCAGGCGGCGGTCGCGGAATCGTCGAGCGCGCAGCGGTACAGGCCGGCCCAGAACCGCTTGAGGAGCGCGAGGGTCTGGTCGGCCCCGGCGAGCACGTCCTCGCGCGCGCCCGGCTGCTCGGCGCAGGCGCGCTCGACCGCGGCCGCGATCCAGTCGACGTGGTCGCCCTCGATCAGCATGTGGAGGTGGAAGTAGGCGAAGTCCTCGACGCTCCAGCCCGGGTAGCGCCGGAAGCCCTCGTACAGCGCGTTGATCATCGGCAGCCCGAACTCTTCGATCACGTAGTGGCCGCCCAGCGCGCGCGCCGTGGGCTGGCGCAGGAACAGGTCGCGCAAGCCGTCGACCAGCTCGGCCGCCTCGGGAATGTGCTGCGCGGTGCGCCAGTCCGCCAGCTCGATGCCGACCGAGCGCAGCACGCGCTCGAACATCTTGTAGTGCGCGTCCCCCGCACCGTTGTCGCCCAGCTCGGAGACCACCGTGCGGGCCAGCTTCATCCGCACGAACTCGTCGTCGACGCGGTGCGACAGCCCGGCCAAGATCTGCGGAAAGGTGCGGATGTAGTAGTAGTACTGCTGGAAGACGCGCGCCAGCGCCGCGGGCGAGAGCGTGGTCGAGGTGAACAGCCGGTAGAAGACGTTGTCGTTGATTCCCGACTCGACGACCTTGGCCGAGATGAGGCGCAGCGGCGATTCGGTACCGGCGTTCGTGATAGCGGTCATGAGGAACACCCCCTCTGACTTCGTGCGCATCGGCGCCGGCGGCAGATTCCTCGTGCCACCGCCGCGCCGTGTCGGAACCGCTTCCGTGTCACGCACGGCGCTCCTTCGCAGCTTGCGCGCGCGACCGGTGCGAGCAAGAGAGCGAGCCGGACCGAACGCGAAGCGGCCCCCGCTGCGCCGCCGCAACAGTCCCGCGCTTCCGCCGGACGCGAAGCACCGAACGCGCCCGGAACAGCGCTTCGGCGAGGCATCGTCTCGGCGTCTCGGACAACGATCCCGCGACGGTCGCGACCTTGGCGGTGATCGGCTCGCGCGGCTTGGCGCTGCGCGCGCTGGCCGCGCTGGCTGCGGTCAACGTCCTCCCCTGGCGGCCGACCTCGAAGGCGGCGGCGCGGCGCTGGCGCTGCTCAGCCATGTTGGATACAAAATGTGGCTGCTGCGCTGGGCGGGCTGATCGTGCCGGCTCTCGTGCACAGCAACTACCGATGGAGCGCGTGCTGCGCTATCTCGCGCTGCTCTTCCGGACCTACGTCGCGGCGGCGTTTCTGGCGTCTCCCAACTGGCACGACGTGCTCCTCCACTCGTTCGTGCCGAGCTTCGACTTCCGGCGCGAGACCTGCGCCGGCACCGCAGCCACCCGGCGCTGGCCGGCGCCGGGTGGTGCGTCGCGCTGATCGTGGCCGGCGCGACCGGGACCTATTTGTACCAGACGCTGACCGGCGCGGGCGGCTGAGCGCGCCCGCGCGGCGAGAACCCGTATTTCTGAGGGATGCGCGGGGCCGCTTCTGCTCCTACCATGAGGTACCGGCGGACACGCGAATGCGTGTCCGTTCGCGCAGCACGGACGCTTCCGCGCCCGGCACGACGCTCGGGGAACCGTTTTCGTCTCGATGTCCGTACCTCGCATCACCCCACGGCTGGCCGGCGCGCGGTTCGCAGCCCTGATCCGCCGCTGGCAGCCCGAGCTACCGGACGCCGCGCTCTCCGACGACCGCATCCGCCGCCCGTTCGGCTTGCCCACGCGCTCCGCGCTGGCCCTGGCCGCGGGCTTGAGCGCGCTGCCCTCGCTCGCGCTGGCCGCGGCGCTCGGCCCGCGGGCCTTCCTGCTGGCCGGCGCGATCTCGGTCTGCGG
>JASLGJ010000306.1 GCA_030150085.1 Candidatus Elarobacter sp.
CACTGTTCGTGCTGCCGGTCGTGGCCTTCACCGCGCTCGCGCTGGCGCGCCGATTCGGCGCCAAGCGCGAGCGCGCCGCCGACGGCGCGGTGGCGAGCTTCGCCGAGGCCTGGCGCTATCTCGTGCGCGAGCGGACCATCCTCGCCTTCTGCCTGCTCACCGCGGCGTTCACGATCGGCGTCTCGCCGTACGTCGCGCTGCTGGCCGACATCGCCACGAACGCGATGGGGCTGGGCGAGCGCGGCTACGGCCTGCTCCAAGCTGCGTCGGGGACCGGCGCCTTGGCCGGCGCGCTGGCGCTGGCCGCCGCCGGGCGGACCAAGCGCAAGGGGCGCATCGTCACCCTCGCCGCGCTGGCCGGCGGGCTGCTGCTCGCGCTGTTCGCGCTGCTGCGCGAGCCGCTCGCGGCGAGCGCGGCGCTGTTCGCGGTCGGCGCGGTCGACACGCTGGTGTACGCGCTGGTCAACAGCCTGGTCCAGGAGCGGGTCGAGGCACGCTACCGGGGGCGCGCCAACGCGGTCTTCACGGTCGCGTTCCTGGGCGGCATTCCGCTCGGCAACGTCCTGCTCGGAGCGGTCGCGCAGCGGGCCGGCTCGCAGCCGACCCTGCTCGTCTCGGGCCTCGCGGTGGCGGCCTGCGCGGCGGCGTTCTGGCTGGGGGTGAAGGACGCGCGCGAGGCGGCCTGAGGCGGGGCATAGGGTGCTCGGGTCCCTCCGGCGCAACGATACGGAATGAGCGCGCGCGATCTCAACGGCAGCGGCATCCCGCTGCAGCCCAGCTACGACCAGCCCGAACCGCCGGTGCGGCGCGCGCCGGCCGGCACGTTCCCCTACACGCGCGGCATCCGGCGCGACATGTACCGCGGCCGGCACTGGACCATGCGCCAGTACGCCGGCTTCGCCACGGCCGCGGAATCCAACGAGCGCTACCGCTACCTGCTGGCCCAGGGGGTGACCGGGCTCTCGGTCGCCTTCGACCTGCCGACCCAGCTCGGCCACGACTCCGACGCGCTCCAGGCGCGCGGCGAGGTCGGCAAGGTCGGGGTCGCGATCGACACCATCGCCGACGTCGAGACGCTGTTCGACGCGATTCCGCTCGACCAGGTGACCGTCTCGATGACGATCAACGCACCGGCCTCGATCCTGCTCGCGTTCGTGCTGGCGGTCGCGCGCCGGCGCGGCATCCCGTTCGAGAAGCTGGGCGGCACGATCCAGAACGACGTGCTCAAGGAGTACGTCGCGCGCGGCACCTACATCTACCCGCCCGCGCCCTCGATGCGCCTGGTGACCGACGTGATGGCGTACTGCGCCGAGCGCGTGCCGAACTGGAACACGATCTCGATCAGCGGCTACCACATCCGCGAGGCCGGATCGACCGCGCTCCAAGAGATCGCCTTCACGCTGGCCAACGCCAAGGCGTACCTGCGCGCCGCCCAGAGCGCGGGGCTCTCGGTCGACACCGTCGCGCCGCGCATCTCGTTCTTCTGGAACGCCCACAACGACTTCTTCGAGGAGGTCGCCAAGTTCCGCGCCGCCCGCACTATCTGGGCCGAGATCGTGCGCGACGAGTTCGGCTCGCGCGACCCCAAGTCGCAGATGCTGCGCTTCCACACCCAGACCGGCGGCTCGACCCTGACCGCGCAGGAGCCGCAGAACAACGTCGTGCGGGTGACGCTCCAGGCGCTGGCCGCGGTGCTGGGCGGCACGCAGTCGCTGCACACCAACGGCCAGGACGAGGCGCTCGGCCTGCCGACCGCGCAGTCGGCCCGGGTCGCGCTGCGCACCCAGCAGATCATCGCCTACGAGAGCGGGGTGACCGACGTGGTCGACCCGCTGGCCGGCTCGTACTACGTCGAGGCGCTCACCGACGCGCTGACCGCGCGCGCGAAGGAGCTGATCGGCGAGATCGACGCCATGGGCGGCGCGGTCGCCGCGGTCGAGAGCGGCTGGATGCAGGACCAGATCGGCGAGAGCGCCTACCGCGCGCAGCAGGCCGTCGAGCGCGGCGAGGCGGTGATCGTCGCCCAGAACAAGTTCGCCGACGCGGGCGACGTCGTGAGCATGCCGATCCAGCGCATCGACCCGGCGATCGAGCGCGACCAGGTCGCCCGCACCCGCGCCTTCCGCGCCGCGCGCGACGGAGCGCGCGCGAGCGCCGCGCTCGACGCCGTCCGCCGCGCCGCCGAGGGCACCGACAACCTGATGCCGCACTTCGTCGAAGCCGTCGACGCGGGCGCAACCCTGGGCGAGATCTGCAACGTCTTGCGCGAGGTGTTCGGAACCCACGTCGCCAGGGAGCGGATCGCGTGATCGACGCTCCCATCGACCACGTCGCGATCGTGGTCAAGGATCTCGAGGCGGCGATTGCGCTCTACACCCAGACGCTGGGGTTCAGCCTGGTGTACCGCGAGATCGTCGCGGACCAGGGGATCGAGGCGGTCGGGGTGCGGACGGGGGACGCGGTGATCGAGCTGCTGCGGCCGCTCGACGAGAGCTCACCGATCGCCAAGTACCGCGGCGAGGCCCAGACCAAGCTGCACCACACGGCCTACCGGGTGGCCAACATCCGGGCCGAGCTGGCCCGGCTCAAGGCTGCCGGCGTACGGCTGATCGACGAGGAGCCGCGGCGCGGCGCGCACGGCAACACCATCGCATTTCTCCACCCCAAGTCGACCGCGGGCGTGCTGATCGAGCTCTGCCAGCCGCCCTCGGAGCACTGACCGGGCGCGAACGGGACATGTTCAGCGCGCTACCCCGGCGCCGCGCTACCCGGGCGGCGTGAGGCTGGCGCGCGGGGCGAGACGGACGTCGAGCTCGGTCTCGAAGGTGCGGTCCCACGGCAGGGTGATCGTGAAGCCCGCGTCGCCGAACTGCGGGGCGATGCGGGCCAGCAGGTCGAGGCCCGCGGGCCACAGCAGCGCGCGGTTCTCGGAGTCGGTGCGGCGCGCGGCGTCGGGCGGCAGGTAGGTGTGGTCGCTGATGCCGGCCGCGGTCAGGTCGGTGTTGAGCTTGGGTCGCACGTCGTCGTGGAACGCGATGTCGTCGACGTAGCGCATCAGGGTGAACGTGGCGTGCGCGCGCGCGTCGTAGGTGCCCAGCTTGCGGCCGGCCAGCACCGCGATGGCCTCGGGCAGCGCGGTGCCGACCGTGTTCGCGGTCGTGTTCCAGGACGCGAACGACCCGACCCGGCCGGCGATGTTCGCGCCGATCAGCAGTTCGGTCAGGCGCCGCTGCTGCGCGTAGTCCTCGTTCGCGAGAAAGGTCAAGTCGGCGACGGCGGCGAGCGGCGCACGGCGGGCCGGACCGAGCGCATCTGCGCCGATCGCCGCGACGAAGCTCGCTTCGTCCGCGTCGCTCGTGTCGGGCACGTTGACGAACAAGTCGATGTCGGCGTCCGTTCGCGCCGCGCCGGGCGCCGTACCACCGGATGCCGCGCCCGGCGAGGGTACCATGACGCCGCCGCAGGTGCGGATCAGGTCGGCGATGGTGGTGGAGATCGGGGCGAACTCGATCGGGTCGTTGATGGCCCCGCCGTCGGCGCGCGAGTAGACCACGCGCACGCGCGGCGCGAGCTTGGCCTGGCGGGCCAGGGCCGCGCCGACCAGCGCCATCGCCAGCTCGTCGGCACCGGGCTCGATCGAAGCGCGCGCGGGCGGCACCCAGCGCGCCGCGAAGCCGCGCAGCGCGGCCAGGTCGCGCAGGTGCAGGCCGACCGGGCCGGCGTCGTCCTGCCCCAGCACGACCCGGTCGAACGCGCCTTCGGCCGCTTCGCGCAGCGCGAACAGGTCGACGTCGCGGTTGCGCGCGCGGGTCTCGAGGTAGGCGTCGAGCGCCGGACCGAGCCGCTCGCGCAGGCGCGCCGCGGTCGCCCGGTCCTCGGCGCTGGCCGGCGGGTCGGGCAGGTTGGCGTACTTCTGGAGCAGCGGCCACTGCTCGCCCGCGAACGGAAACGCCGCCGCCGGCCCGAGCGCGGGCACGCCGGTCGGCGCGAGCCGCATCACCGTGCCGAACAGCGCGAACGGCGCGCCCGGGCGCGCGGCCCGAAAGACCGCCAGGTCCTGCAGACGGGTGTAGCCCAGCCCGCGCGAGACGCCCGGGATGCGCGAGGCGACCAGCCCGCCGTAGACCGCCATGTCGCTCGACACGACGTACTCCGCCGCGTCGGCCGGCGCGCCGGCGCGCAGCCAGCGCAGGATGGCATCGGGCTGGCCCGGGGTGAGG
>JASLGJ010000311.1 GCA_030150085.1 Candidatus Elarobacter sp.
ACCCCGGCTCCGCGGCGCTGGTCGACGCGCTCGCGGCCGTCACGGCGCCCGCGGCCGGGGCGGTGCCGGTGCTGGCGCTCGACGTGCCGGCCGGAATCGACCCGACCAGCGGCGCGCTCGGCGCGCACGTCTTCCGCGCGGTCGCGACGGTCGCGCTGGGGCGGCCCAAGCTGGGCTGCTTCCTCGATCCCGCGCGCGACCTGGTGGGCGAGCTGTGGTACGCGCCGATCGGGATGCGCGACGCGGACGCGCGCGGCGTGGACGACCCGCCGAGCGAGGTCTTGAGCGAGCCGGAGTTCGCGGCGCTGCTGCCGGTCCGGCCGGCGGAGTCCGACAAGCGCAGCGCCGGGGCGCCGCTGATCGTCGCCGGCTCGACCCAGTTCCCCGGCGCGGCGGTGCTGAGCGCCTGGGGCGCGGCGCGCGCGGGCGCGGGCTACGTGACGGTCGCCGCGCCGGAGGGCGCGGCTGCGGCGCTGCGCGCGCACCTGGTCGAGCAGGTGGTGGTGACCTACGACGAGCGCGACCCGGCCGGCGCGGTGCGGACGATCCTCGACCTGACCGGGCGCTGCAGCGCGATCGGGATCGGCCCGGGGCTGGGGCTGTCGGACGCCTTCGGCGAGATCGTCAACGGCGTGCTCGGGGCGACGGAGCTGCCGGTCGTCGCCGACGCGAGCGCGCTCTACCACCTCGCCAAGCGGCTGGAGGCGTATCGCGACAAGCCGCTCGTGCTGACCCCGCACGCGGGCGAGTTCGCGCGCCTGAGCGGCAAGGGCACCATCGCGCCGGGCGAGCGGCTGAGCCGGCTGCGCACGTTCGTCGACCGCTGCGGCATCACGACCCTGCTCAAGGGCCGCACCACGCTGGTCGGCGCGCGCGACGCGACCCACCTCAACCCGACCGGCAGCAGCGCGCTGGCGACCGCCGGCACCGGCGACGTCCTGACCGGCGCCATCGCGACCCTGCTCGGGCAGGGGCTCGCGCCGGTCGACGCCGCCCGGGTCGGCGCGTACTGGCACGGCCGCGCCGGTCAGGTCGCGCTGGCGCGCCGCCACCGCGGCGTGGTGGCGCACGACGTCGCCGAGGCGCTGGGCGAAGCGTCGCTCGCCGCCAGCGGCGAAGCGCCCGCCGGGCCGAACGGCGCGGGTGCGCCCGCGCCGCTGCGCATCTTCTGAGACGCGGATAAAACCTGGGGATAGGCTCGGAGGCGCGGGCGCTCATCGGTGCTATCGTGGCGATCATGGTCACGGCGTTTCCGATCGTCCGAAAGCTGAGCGCTCTCTCCGTGCTGCTGGCGTCGCTGAGCGCCTGCAGCCACGCCACGCAGCGGCCGCCGCGCGCCACCGCGGATGCGGTCGTTCCGGTCGCCGTCGCGCAGCGCGGCACGGTGTTCCCCACCACGATCCTCTCCGGGCTGGTGGCCCCGCTGCAGAACGTCGCGATCACTTCGACGCTCAGCGAGCCGGCCGACACGGTGAACGTGCTGGAGGGCGACCGCGTCCGGCGCGGCGAGGTGCTGGCCCAGCTCGACACGGCCGACCTGCGCGCGCAGCTCGCCGCCGACCTGGCCACCGCCTCGGGAAACCAGGCCAAGGCCAGCCAGACCTTCGACCAAGCGGGGCTGACCATCGCGCAGAACGGCAACACCGTGAACCAGGCGCAGGCCGCCGTGCGCCAGGCGCAGCAGACGCTCGCGATCGACAGCCTGAACCTGCGGCGCGACGCGCAGCTGCTCGCCCAAGGCTACATCGCGCAGTCGCAGTACGACGCGCAGGCCGCCCAGGTCCGCAACGACCAGCAAGCGGTCCGGGCGGCGCAGGTCACGGTTCAGAACGACGTCGCCCAGGTGCGGGCCAACGGCACCACCGCCAGCGGCCTGCAGGGCGCCAACGTCGCCGCGGCGCGGGCGGACGTGCGCACCGCGCTCGCGCAAGCCGACCAGGTGCGCGTCTCGATCGGCAAGGCGACGATCGTCTCGCCGATCGACGGCGTCGTGGTGAACCGCAACCTCAACCCGGGCGAGTTCCCCGGCACGCGCCAGCTCTTCACCTTGCAGCAGACCGACCGGGTCTACGCGGTGCTCAACGGCGCCGGCTCGCAGGTCGTCGGCATCCGCGCCGGCAGCACGGTGCAGCTCTCGGCCGGCGGGCTGCCGGGCCGCGCGATTTCCGGCACGGTCGTCGGCGTGCTCAACGCGGTCAGCCCGGGCTCGACGAACTTCGTGGTCAAGGTGCTGGTCGACAACGCCCGCGGTCTGCTGCGGCCGGGGATGGTCGTCTCGGGCCGTGCGGCGCTGCCGCAGGCCGGCGGCATCCTCGTCCCGGCGACGGCCTTCCTGGACACGACCGACTCGAGCGTCCAGGTGGTCCGCAACGGCACCGTGCGCACCGTGCCGGTCACGCTGCTCGCCCAGGACGGGCGCAACGCGGTGGTGGTCGGGCTCGCCCCCGGCGAGCGGGTCGTCGCCAACGGTCAGCTCGGCCTGGCCGACGGCCAGCCCGTGAAGACGCAGGGCGGCGCGAAGCCGCGCCGGGTCGCGGAGCAGTAGCGCCGTGTCGCTGACCGGCCTCTTCGTCCGGCGCCCGTCGCTGGTGTTCGTCCTGCTGGCGCTGATGCTGCTGGCCGGCGCGCTGGCGGCCAAGACGCTCGTGCAGCAGCAGTTCCCCAACGTCTCCCAGCCGACCGTCAGCATCCAGACCTCGTACAGCGGCGCCTCGACGACCGTCATGCGCGACAGCATCGTCAAGCCGATCGAGGACGCGATCGCGGGCACCCAAAACCTGCAGACGCTCAGCTCCAACATCCAAGCCGGGCAAGCCACCATCGCGGCGACCTTCACCATCACCTCCGACCAGAACACCGACCTGGTCAACACGCAGAAGGCGCTGACCCAGGCCGAGCACAACTTGCCGACCGATCTCCAGCCGCCGACGATCGCGATCCGCGACCCGTCCGAGGCGACCGTCGTGACGTTCTCGCTGACCTCGTCGAAGATGTCGGCCGCGCAGCTCTCGCTGGTCGCCAACGGGCGCATCGTGCCGGCCTTCGAGCAGGTTCCCGACGTCTCGGGCGTCACCGTCGGAGGCGGCGTCACGCCGGCCTACGAGGTCGTCGCCGACCCGGCCAAGCTCGACGCCTACGGCCTGACGCTCAACGACCTGCTCGCCACCGTCGGCGGCAGCAACACCCGCGCGCCGGGCGGCATCGCGTACGGCGCCGACCGCGAGACGCAGATCGACATCCGCGGCGACATCACCTCACCGCAGTCGATCCTGGGCCTGCCCCTGTCCGCCCCCGCGGCGAGCGGGCCGAGCGCGGCGGCCGGTTCGGTCAACCCCTGGACGTCGGCCGCGCAGGTGCTGCGCGTCGGCGACGTCGCCAGCGTGGTCGACGGCTACGAGCCGCGCCGCCAGTACGCCTCGGTCAACGGCTCCGCAGGCGTCTTCCTCCAGGTCCAGAAGGCCTCGGCCTCGTCCGAGGTCACCGCGTCGGACAACGTGATCGCGGCCCTGCCCAAGATCCGGGCCCAGTTCCCCGACGTGAGCTTCAACATCCTCAACGTCCAGTCCAAGTACACCGCGCAGCAGATCGACGGCGTGATCCGCACGCTGAGCGAGGGCATCGCGCTGACCGGCGTCGTGATGCTGTTCTTCCTGGGCTCGTGGCGCAACGCGATCGTGGTGCTGATCGCGATCCCGGCCTCGCTGTGCGTGGCCCTGTTCGTGATGAAGCTGCTGGGCCTGACCCTGGACACGATCTCGCTGCTGGGCATGACGCTGGTGGTCGGGATTCTGGTCGACGACTCGACGGTCGTGCTCGAGAACATCGAGCGCCACGCGCACCTGGGCCAGCCGCCCGCCGAGGCGGCGATCAGCGGCCGCGGCGAGATCGGCCTGGCGGCGATCGTCATCACGCTGGTCGACGTGGTCGTGTTCCTGCCGATCGCGTTCCTCCAGGGCCAGGTCGGCCGCAACCTGGCCGAGTTCGGCATCGTGGTCGTCATCTCGACCTTGACCTCGCTGTTCGTCTCGTTCACGATCACGCCGTCGCTGGCCGGCAACTGGGCGCTCAAGTCCAAGTGGAAGGCGCCCGGCTTCATTCGCGCCTTCGAGCGGGGCTTCGACGGCGTGCGCTCGTGGTACGCCCACCGCGTGCTGCCGTGGGGCCTGCGCCACCGCGGCCCGGTCATCGCGTTCTGCTTCCTCTCGTTCTGCTTCGCGCTCGCGCTGGTGCGGCTGGGAGTGGTCGGCTCGGAGTTCATCCCGCCGGTCGACCGGGGCGAGATCTTCGTCCAGATCACCTATCCGGTCGGGACGCCGCTGACCACCACCACCCAAGCGGTGCTGGCCCTGGAGCGCAAGCTCCGCAACCTGCCCGACATCGACGCGGACACCGCGGCCTCGGGCGGCTACGCGTCGCCCTTCGGCGGCTTTCTCTCCGAGGGCAACGTCGGCCAGATCCACGTCTGGCTGAGCGACCGCCGCAAGCACCCGACCACCTATTGGGTCGGGCAGTACCGCCGGATCGCGGCGCGGACGCTGCGCAACGTCCAGGTCACCGTGATCCCGGCGACGGGCACGGGCGGCGGCAACGCGCAGCCGATCGACGAGCTGGTCACCGACGTGCAGGGCGGCGACCCGACCCGCTACGCGGACCAGGTCTACAAACTGCTGCAGCAGACGCCCGGCGCGGCGAACGTCTTCAGCGCCGCCTCGGCGCTCGAGCCGCAGGTGGAGCTGACCTTCGACCGCGTCAAGGCGCGGGCGCTCGACGTGAGCGTCGGCACCGCGACCGCCGCGGCGCGCGCGGCGTTCGGGGGCGCGATCGCGACCCAGTTCGAGACGGCGGACGGCCTGGAGCAGGTGCAGGTGATCTACCCGCTCCAGGACCAGACCGACCTGGCCGCGTTCGCCGCGATCCCGGTGCGCGCGGCGAACGGCGCGCTGGTCCGCCTCGGGGACTTCACCAGCATGCAGTGGTCGCCGGCCCCGCCGCTGATCACGCGCGTCGACCGCAACACGGTGGTGGACATCAGCGCCAACGTCGCCCCCGGCGCCTCGCTCTCGAACGTGCAGCAGGCGTTCGCGCAGCGGCTCAAGGGCCTCGAGCTGCCCCCGAGCATCGTCGTGCGGCCGCGCCCCAACGGCCAGCAGGACCTGATGGGCCAGACACTGGCGGGCCTGGGCGGCTCGCTGATCGTCTCGGTCGTGCTGGTCTTCCTGCTGATGGTCGCGCTCTACAACAGCTATCGCTCGCCGCTGATCATCCTGTTCTCGGTGCCGGTCGCGGCGGTCGGCGCGCTGGGCGCGCTCGCGCTCACCCACGAGACGCTCAACCTGTTCTCGCTGATCGGCACGATCCTGCTGGTCGGCATCGTGACCAAGAACGGCATCCTGCTGGTGGACTACGCGAACACCCTGCGCGAGCGGGGCGAGGACAAGCTCAGCGCGATCAAGGACAGCGCGTTCACCCGCTTCCGGCCGATCGTCATGACCTCGATCTCGGTCGTCGCGGGCAACGTGCCGCTGGCGCTGGCGCTCGAGCCGGGCTCGAGCGTCCGCTCGAGCTTGGGCGTGGTGGTCATCGGCGGCATCCTGAGCTCGCTGGTGCTGACGCTCGTCCTGGTTCCGATCATGTACGTGATCCTGGCGCCCGAGCACTTCAAGGGCGCCCACAAGCTCGAGCCGGCCGATGCCGGGCCGGGGGCGCCCGGCCCGGGCATTCCGGTCGCCGAGGGCCGCCCGCCCGAGCCGCTGCCCGCGGGCACTTGAGCTCGACCCTGAGGTATTGACCTCCGCTCGCGACCTCGTGCTATGTCGTAGGGGCTTGTCGTCCGCACGCCCGCGCGTGAAGGCGGGGCGTGAGGAAAGAGAGAGACCGATGCAACGCGAGATCGTCGTCCCCGACACCGAGCCGCCGACGGAGTGGATCCTCGGCCGGGCGGTGCAAAAAGTGAGCCCCAAGCGGAAGCACGGCTTCATCCAGATTTGGCTGGGGGCGCGGCTGCAGCAGTGGGCCCACGGCCGCGGAACCGTCTCGAGCGAGTGGCAGTTCCGCCTGGCGCCGCCGCGCGAGCTGGTCCGCACGCTGGTGCCAGACATCGCCTACCTGTCGCTCGAGCGTATCGGCGACGCGAGCGAGGAGGAGCTGGAAGCGCCGCTCGCCGCGCCGAGCGTGGCGGTGGAGATCCTGTCGCCCGAAGACAAGCCCGCGCACGTCGCGCACAAGGTCCGAGTCTATCTCGCCGCGGGGAGCGATGCCGTGGTGGTCGTCGATCCGGCCGCGCAGACCGTCGTCGCGCACGACGCGCGCGAGACCCGCGCGTACGGCCGCGGGCAGCGCTTCGAGCACGCCGCGCTGCCCGGGTTCGGCTTCGACGTCGGAGAGATGTTCGACGCCATGCGGGTGCGTTAGATGCAGCGCGAGATCGTCGTCCCCGAAACGAAACCGGCCACGGAGTGGATCCTCGGTCGGCCGGTGCAAACAGTGAGCCCGAAGCTGTGGGGCTGACTTCGCACGCCGGCCGTTCTCAGGAACCGGCGCGCTCACCGCCCGCGAGCAGCTCGCGCAAGCCCGCTTCGTCGAGGACCGGGATGCCGAGCGACTCGGCCTTGGCGAGCTTCGTGCCGGCCTCGTCGCCCGCCACGACGTAGCTGGTCTTCTTCGAGACGGCGCTGCTGACTTTGCCGCCCGCGGCGACGATCAGCTCGCCGGCCTCGTCGCGGGTCAGCGTCGGCAGCGTGCCGGTGAGCACCAGCGTCTTGCCGGCCAGCACCCCCACCG
>JASLGJ010000340.1 GCA_030150085.1 Candidatus Elarobacter sp.
CGCGCGGCGTGGCCGCGGGCGCGCGGCCGGGCACGCTGGTGATCGACATGTCGACCATCTCGCCGGTCGCCACGCGAGCCTTCGACGAGCGCCTGCGCGCGCAGGGCCTGCGCCTGGTCGACGCGCCCGTCTCGGGCGGGCCGGCGCGGGCCACGAGCGGGACCCTGACCATCATGGTCGGCGCCTCGGAGGCCGACTTCGCCGAGGCCGAGCCGGTGCTGCGCGGGATGGGCACCCCGCGCCACGTCGGCCCGGTCGGGATGGGCGAGGTGGTCAAGCTGGTCAACCAGATCATCATCTCGAGCACGATGATCGCCAACGTCGAGGCGCTCACGTTCGCCGCCAAGGCCGGGGCCGACATCGACGCGGTGCTCGAGGTGATCGGGACCGCGACCGGCTCGAACTACCTGCTCCAGAACTGGGTTCCGCAGAGCTGGCTGGCGGGCTCGCACAAACCGGGCTTCGCGCTCGACCTGCTGCGCAAGGACCTCGCCGCCGCGCTCGACTCCGCGCGCGCCGGCGGGGTCGCCATGCCGCTCTCCGCGCTGGCCTACCAGCTCTACACCGCGACCTCGGGCGAAGGCCACGGCGGCGACGACTACACCTCGGTCGCGACGTTCTACGAGCGCGCGGCCGGCGTGCAGGTGCGCAAGAAGACGAGCTGAGCGTGCTCTTCGGCGCGATCGACGTCGGCACCAACTCGATCCACCTCGTCGTGGTCGAGCTGGACTCGGCGTTCGACACCTCGCGCGTGGTGTACAAGGCGCGCGAGATGGTGCGCCTGGGGAGCGACGACGCGATGGAGCGCGGGCGCCTCTCGCGCAAGGCGATGGAGCGCGGGGTCGACGCGATCGGGCGCTTCGCCGAGGCGGCCCGGCTGCGCGGCGCGGAGCGCATCCGCGCGGTCGCGACCTCGGCCGTGCGCGAGAGCGACAACGGCGACGAGTTCCGGCGCCTGGTCCAAGCGCGCAGCGGCCTGGCGCTCGAGGTGCTCGACGGCACCGAGGAGGCGCGCCTGATCCACCTCGGCGTGGTGAACGGCTTCCCGCTCTACGACCGCGTGGCCGTCATCATCGACATCGGGGGCGGTTCGACGGAGTTCATCGTCGCCGACGGCGAGCGGCCCTACATGGTCGAGTCGGTCAAGCTCGGCAGCCTGCGCCTCTACGACGGCTTCCTGCGCGGCGCGGCCAACCCGCTCAAGGCGGCGCGCGCGCTGGACGCGCACGTCGCCGACGTGCTGGCCCCGCTCGCCGAGGACGTCGGGCGCTACCAGCTCGACCTCGCGATCGGGACCTCGGGCACGATCATGGGCCTGGCCGCGCTCGACGCCGCGGCGCGCGGCCTGGCGCTCAAGCGCGTCCACGGCTACACCCTGCGGCGCGAGCGGCTGGAGGCGCTGCAGCGCACCATGCTCCCGCTGAGCGAGGCCGAGCGGCGCCGCCTGCCGGGGATGAACCCGCGCCGGGCCGACATCATCGTGGCCGGCAACGCGGTGCTGATCGCGGCCCTGACCATGCTCGGGCAGGACGAGATCGTGGTCTGCGAGCGGGCCCTGCGCGACGGGGTGGTGGTCGAGCTGGCCAACCGCGACCGCGAGCTGGCCCAGCGCCTGGGCGACGCGCGCGCGCAGCGCCTGGCCGCGGTGGAGCGCCTGGCGCAGAAGTACGAGCAGCTCGGCGGGCACCAGCGCCACGTGGCGCGCCTGGCGCTGGTCCTGTTCGAGAAGCTGGCCCCGCTCCACGGCCTGGCCCCGGCCGACCGCGACCTGCTCTGGGCCGCCGCGATGCTGCACTCGGTGGGGCGCTTCGTCGCCAAGAGCAACCGCCACAAGCACAGCGCCTACCTGATCCGCAGCTCGCGCCTGGAGGGCTGGCGCGACGACGAGCGCGAGCTGATCGCCCAGGTGGCGCGCTACCACCGCCGCTCGACGCCCAAGCCCGCGCACCCCGAGTACGTCGCGCTGGCCCCGGCCGAGCGGGCCCGGGTCGACGGGCTGGCGGGGCTGCTGCGCCTGGCCGACGGCCTGGACGCCAGCCACCAGGGCGCGGTCGGTGACGTCACGGTGCGGGGCGAAAGCGGGCGGGTCACGATCGCGGCGCAGGCCGAGGGCGACGTGTCGGGCGAACTGGCCGCCGCGATGGAGAAAGCCGACCTGTTCGAGCGCGCCTTCGGCGTGCGGGTCGCTTTCGAGGCCGCGGAGGGAGCGCGCGCGTGAACGCCACCCCGACCAAGAAGAAGATCCTGCTGGTCGACGACGAGGCCGCGATCGTCCAGTCGCTGCGCTACAACCTCGAGAAGAACGGCTACGCGGTCGCGACCGCGGGCGACGGGCGGACCGCGGTGACGCTGGCCCAGACCGAGCACCCCGACCTGGTCGTGCTCGACATCATGCTCCCGCTGCTCGACGGGATCGAGACCTGCAAGGAGATCCGCAAGTCGTCCAGCGTGCCGATCATCATGCTCACCGCCAAGGATTCCGAGTTCGACAAGGTCCTCGCGCTGGAGCTGGGCGCCGACGACTACGTCACCAAGCCGTTCTCGCTGGGCGAGATCATGGCCCGCATCAAGGCCCGCCTGCGCCGGGTCGAGGTCGATGCCGAGGAGCGCGACGAGTCGATCAGCGCGGGCGAGATCACGATCGACCCGGCCCGCAACCGGCTGGTGGTGCGCGGGCGCGAGGTCGGCCTGGCGCCCAAGGAGTTCCGCCTGCTGCACGTGCTGATGGAGCACCGCGGCCGGATCGTGACCCGCCAGATGCTGCTCGAGAAGGTCTGGGGCTACGACTTCGAGGGCGAGCACCAGACGATCAGCGTCCACATCCGCTGGCTGCGCGAGAAGATCGAGGTCGACCCGAACAACCCGCGCCACATCATCACCGTGCGCAGCCGCGGCTACATGTTCCGGGAGTGAGCGGCCGAGCCGCATGACTTCCGACGTCATCGCAGGCTCGCTGGGAGCGCTGGCCGGGATCGCGCTGGGGTACGCGGCGCGGCGCCCGTTCGGGACCGGTCCGCTCTCCGCGCCCACGGCCGCCGAGGCGGCGCAGGCGCTCGACGAGGAGCGCGCGGCGCGCCTGGTCGGCGCGCTGCCCTTCGCGGCCTTCACCGTCGACGCGCGGCGGCGGGTGCGGGTGTTCAACGACGGCGCGCAGGCGCTGTTCGGCGTCTCGGGCGAGCGCGCCGCGGGGCGCGCGGTCATCGAGGTGATTCCCTCGGTCGAGGTCGAGCGCATGATCGCCGCCGCCCTGCGGGGCGAGACGCGCACCCAGGACGTGGCCTTCGGGAGCGGCGCGCGCGAGCGGTTCTTCGGCATCACCGTGCAGCCGTACGAGGACGGCGCGATGGCGATCGCCGCCGACCGCACGCAGTACCTGGCCAACGAGCGCGTGCGGCGCGAGTTCACCGCCAACGTCTCGCACGAGCTGCGCACGCCCCTGACCGGCATGAAGCTGATGCTCGAGACGCTCCAGGTGGCGGGCGACGACGCCGAGGCGCGGGCCCTGTTCCTGCCCCAGATCGGGGCCGAGGTCGAGCGCATGATCCGCCTGGTCGAGGACTTGCTCGAGCTCGCCCGCTCCGAGGCCGGCACGGTGCCGCTGCGGCGCGAGCGCTTCGACTTGGGCGAGGTCGTGACGGCGACGGCGAACGCCTTCGCGCAGCGCGCCGACACGCTGGGGGTCGAGCTGCGGCTCGACGCGCCCGCGCCGGTCGCGGTCGAGGCCGACCGCGGGCGGCTGACCCAGGTCACGGTCAACCTGCTCGACAACGCGCTGCGCCACACGCCCGCCGGCGGGCAGGTGACCGTCGAGCTGGGGCGCGAGGGCGGCGAGGCGGTGCTGCGCGTGCGCGACACCGGGATCGGCATCCCGTTCGTCGACCTGCCGCGCATCTTCGAGCGCTTCTACGTGGTCGACCGCTCGCGCTCGCGCGAGCACGGCGGCACGGGCCTGGGCCTGGCCATCGCCAAGCACCTGGTCGAGGCGCACGGCGGCACGCTGGCGGTCGACTCGGTCTACGGGCGCGGCGCGACCTTCACCATGCGCGTCCCCGCGGCGCAGGAAGGTTAAGCCCGCTTTAGGCCGCGCTTAAAGCGTTCTTACGGTTGCGCTGCGATGATGCGGCCCGTGAAACGCCTCGCAGTTCTCGTGCTCGGCTGCGCGCTGGTGCTCCCTGCGCCCGCCTTCGCCGACACCACCATCAGCATCGCCGGCTCGACCGCGCTGCTGCCGCTCGTCAAGGACGCCGCCGGGGCGTACCAGGACGCGCACAAGGACGTCAAGATCAGCGTCTCGGGCGGCGGCTCGGGGACCGGGATCAACCAGGTCGCCGCCAAGGCCGTCGACATCGGCGACTCCGACATCGCCGCCCCGCAGCACCCCGAGCTGCACGACAACCGCGTCGCCGTCGTGGGCTTCGCGCTGGTCACCCATCCCGGCGCGAACGTCAAGAACCTCAGCAAGAAGCAGATTCAAGACGTCTTCTCGGGCAAGGTCACGAACTGGAAAGAGGTCGGCGGCGCCGACCAGAAGATCGTCGTGGTGAACCGCCCGCGCAGCTCGGGCACGCGCGCGGTCTTCGCCAAGACCGTGATGGGCGGCGTGCCGATCAACGAGAGCGGCCTGACCGAGGACGCCACCGGCACGGTGGTCAGCGTCGTGAAGCAGACCCCGGGCGCGATCTCGTACGCCGCGTTCAGCGGGACGAACGGCTCGGGCCTGCCGGAGCTCGCGGTGGACGGCGTCGCGCCGACCGAAGAGAACATCGTCACCGGCAAGTACGCGATCTGGTCGTACGAGCACATGTTCACCAACGGCGCGCCGACCGGCGAGGTCTCGCGCTTCATCGCCTTCGTCCAGAGCAACGCCGCGCTGGTGAAGAAGAACAAGTTCATCCTGATCCGCGACATGAAGGTCCAAGAGACCGACCGCTGAGCCTTCTGCCGCCGGGCGGCAAGGTTAAGGCGCCTTAAGCTGGATTTAAAGTCGGCTTACGGTTCGGTTGCCACGATGGGAGGCATGCACCGGAACGCCGCAGCGGCGGCATGGTTCCTCGGCCTCGCGCTGGCAGGCGGCGGGCTCGCCGCCTGCACGCCGTCCTCGACCACCACCTCGTCGAGCGGCACGGCTTCCGAGCAGCGGCGCGCGGCGGGCTCGCTCGCCGC
>JASLGJ010000369.1 GCA_030150085.1 Candidatus Elarobacter sp.
GCCGCATCCCGGGCCTCCCTGCTCGCGACCGCGTGCTGTGCGGGCACGTGGACGTTACCGAGAGCGCCGCGTCGGGGCGCACGATCGCGGTGCGGTACGCGCTCGTGCGGGCGCGCCGCCACGATACCGGCGCGATCTTCGAGATCGTGGGCGGGCCGGGCCAGTCGGCGATCGACTACGCCAAGAACTACGCCGCCGGGGCCAACTACGCGCGCCTGATCGCCAAGCACGACATCGTGTTCGTCGACCAGCGCGGGACCGGACGCTCGCGCCCGCTGCAGTGCAGGGACCTGTACGCCGACCGCGCGCACGCCTTCGCCCAGCTGTACCCGGAGGCGGAGCTGCGCGCGTGCCGGGCGCGCCTCGCGGCCGTCGCCGACCTCGACGCGTACGGCACCGAGCGCGCCGCGGCCGACCTCGACGCGGTGCGCGCGGCGCTGGGCTACGACCGCATCGAGCTCGAAGGCGGCTCGTACGGCTCGCAGTTCGCGTTCGCGTACCTGCGCCGCTACCCGGCGCACGTGCGCGCCCTGCTGCTCGAAGCGGTCGCGCCGCTGTCGCTCAAGCTGCCGCTGCCGTTCACGCGCGGCGCGCAGCAGGCGCTCGATCAACTCGCGGCGAGCTGCGCCGCCGACCGCGTCTGCGCGAAGACGTACCCCAGCTTCCGGGCCGAATGGGCGCGGGTGAACGCGCGCTTCGCGGCCGGGCCGCGGCGCGTGACGTTCACCGACCGCGACGGCGAGCGCAAGACCCTGACGCTCGGGCGCGCCGTGTTCGCGGACCGCATCCGGCAAGTGATCTACGATCCCTTCGGCGCCTCGGCGGTACCGGCCGCGATCCACGCCGCGGCGGGCGGCGACTACGGGCCGGTCGCGCAGCTCGTCGCGTTCATCACCGACTCCTTCGGGGGCGACCTCGCGCAGGGCATGTACATGTCGGTCACCTGCGCCGAGGACGTGCCGTTCATCACGCCCGCCGAACAGGCACGGGCCGCGCGCGGCGGGTTCCTGGGCGACCTGCGCATCCGCGCGCAGCGGCGCGCGTGCGCGATCTGGCACGTGCGCCCGGCCCCGGCGAGCTTCCTCGCACCGGTCCGCTCCGGCGCGCCGGTGCTGATGATCTCGGGCTCCGCCGATCCCGCCACGCCGCCGTCGCTGGGCGCGAGCTTGCTGCCGTATCTCTCGAACGGGCGCCAGATCGTGGTGCCCAACGGCGGCCACAACAACGGCGGCCCGTGCCTGGACCGCCTGCGCGCCGCGTTCCTGGACGACCCGCGCCCGCGCGCGCTGCAGGCCTCGTGCGCCGGGAAGCAAGCGCGGCCGCCGTTCGCGACCGATTTCGCCGCGTGGTACGCCGAGCTGCTGCGCGGCTAGCGCCCCGCACTCTCCAGGTGGGGCGCGAAGCGGGCCCGAACGGTGGCGCAGCCGGACGGGTCCCGGCGCCACGTCGTGGCCGAGTTCGGCAATCACCGACATTGGAAAGTATGGGTGTCCGAATGTCCGATCAGATTCCGGTCTCCGGCAACACGCCGGCCGAACAGCTCGACGTCAAGATCACGACCGTCGTCGATCCTCAGCTCGCGCACGTTCACAAAGAGGGCGCTCGCCTGTGCGGCGGCGTCAATACCTGCCTGGCCTTGATCGAAGTCTAGAGCGGGCGTGAGCAGCCGATGCCGACCCTCCGGCCGTCCCGCTACAACTTCTATCGCTCAGGAGTCCTCTTCAATTCCCTGAGCGGCGCCCTGCTCACGCTGGACGGCCAACACGCGGACGTCCTCGGACGCCGTCTGATGGACGTCCGCGCCGATTTCGAACCCTCCGCGGACGACGAGTTCCTCGCCGTCCTGCGCCGCAGCGGCTTCGTCGTTCCCGACGACGCCGACGAGCTGGGCGTGGTGCGCGAGCGCTACTGGCGCGCGCGCGGCGAGACCCCCGCGGTTCTGACGATCACCACCACGATCGACTGCAACCTGGGCTGTTACTACTGCTACGAGGAGCGCGCCACCGACGCGCTGCAAGCGCGCGACGTCGAGGGCGTGGTGGCGCTGGCGCGAGCGCAGCTCGCCCGCGGCGGCAAGCGCGCGCTGCACGTCGACTGGTACGGCGGCGAACCGCTGCTGAACATCGCCTTCATGGAGGCCGCGTCGTACGCCCTGCAGGCCATGTGCGCGGCCGAAGGCATCAGCTACGTCAGCTCGATCATCAGCAACGGCACGATCTGGCCCGACGACATCCCGGCCTTCATCGCCCGCCACCGCGTGCGCGAAGTGCAGATCTCGTTCGACGGGCTGGAAGAGAACCACAACAAGCGCCGCCGCTACCGGGTCAAGGAAGACCAAGCCCGGCTGTCGTCGTTCGCCAAGGCGGTCGGCGTGGTGGACGCGCTGGTGACCTGCTGCCAGGCGGACGTGCGCTTCAACATCGACGCGCGCAACAAGGAAGACCTCGTTCCGTTCATCCGCTTCGCGCGCGAGCGCGGCTGGTTCCACGCCAAGTACCCCGCCGCGCTGCAGCCCGCGCGCGTCTCGGCCTACTCCGAGAAATCCGGCTTCATGCGCCGGGTCGAGCTCACGCTCGAGGAGTACGAGGGGCTGTGCGAGGTCGCCCGGCGCGAGATGGCGGCGATCGGCTCGGGGAAGGTGATGGAGCCGACCATTCCCGAGGGCTACCCCTACCCGCGCACCTCGGTCTGCGCCGCGCTGGCCTATGACTCGGTGGTGGTCGGCGCCGAGGGCAAGACCTACCGCTGCGGGCTGCAGGTGGGCGAGGCCGGCAAAGCCGTCGGCACGGTCGCCGGCGACGAGGTCGGGCCCGACGCGGCCTGGTGGGCGGCGTTCGATCCGACCTCGCTGCCGACGTGCTCGCGCTGCTCGTTCCTGCCGATCTGCATGTCGGGCTGCGCCAAGAAACACCTCGACTGCGACGAGCACGCGGTCAAGGAACAGGGCCGCTACTGGCGCGAGTACCTGCCCAAGATCATCGGGAGAGTGGCCGGCCGCAGCGACCTCGACGGCGCGGCATTCACCGAAGCGGAGCAGTTCCGGGTCTGACCGCCGCGGCGCGCTGCGTGGGAGAGGCCCTTGGTTCGATGCGAACCGAGCCGTCCTGAGCGCAGCGCGCCGAAAGGTTCCGGCTCGGCTAGGCGAGCACCGCCAAACGGGGCGCCGCACGGCGCAAGTCCACGCGACGTTCGGGACGACCGACCGGCTTTGCGTCGCTCGACGCGTTCGCGGCGAGCAACGGGATGTGAGGCTCGCGCACACCTTCTCTGACATGTCCGACGATGAACGGCGCGCGTCTCGAACGACAACGCGCGTGTTTGCACCGCGTCTTACAACTATGCGCGCGTTCGCGGCGAGATCATCGATTCTTAATGTATGTGTTGGAGTATCGCGTGGGGCGCCGCAAGCCTGTCGCTGCCGCGCACCGCCGATTGGCTTCATATTCCTTAGAGAGAAGGGTGTTTTGTCGCGTAATTCACGGTTTCCGACCCGAGCCGATGCGCTCTTGGGTCTTCTCGCCGCGTCCGCCGTCGCCGGCTGCGCCGGCGTCGGCGATTCGCTGAGCCCTGGGGACGGGCGCGGCTCGCGCGCCGTCGCATCGGGCACGGCGACCCCGTCGGCTTCGCCGCTGCCGGGCCTGGGGGGACCGCTCAGCTACAACCACAGCATGAACGGACCGTCGCACCAGACCTCGCAAGCCGGCTTGGTCGCGTTCGCCAACCCGAACAACCAGATCATCTACGCCGATCCCAACGGTCGGTTCTTCAATATGTACGACCCGAGCAACAACAGCTTTCAGGTACAGTACGACATGTCGGGACGCGACTCGTCGGGGCGCACGGTGTTCACCGTCGCCGGTGCGGACGGCTCGCGCGTCGACGTGCCGCTGATCGATCCGAACACGCTGCCCAAAGAGCAGCCGACGACCATCGGCTCGGTGACGATGACCAGCCACTCCGACGGCAGCTTCACGGTGGTGCCGGTCGGCGCGCCGAACCCGCAAGCCACGCAGGGGCTGACGCTCAAGGCGGTTCCGGTCTCGGGCGGCGTCAACATGGTGCTAGCCGACAACTCGAGCGTGTTCGTCCCGCTGTCCGGTACGACGATGGCCGCCGTTTCGCGCGCGGTGCAGGGTAAAGAGCGCCGTCCCGAGTACGCGGGCGACGCGAACTGCACCGCGGCGATCGCGGCGCTGGTCGCGATCATTGCCATCATCATCGCCGTGATCGTCGCCTGCTTCGTGTGGTGCGGCACGCTGGTCGGTTCGATCGCGACCGGCGGCGGCATGGCCAGCCTGACGACCGCCTCGGGCGCGATCTCCGCCGGCGGCCAGGCCGCGCTCGCCGCCGCGATCGGCGTGCTGCGCAGCCTCGCGACCCGCCTGCTCGGCACGCTGGGCGCGGCGTTCGCGGCCGCGATCGCCGCGGTCACCGCCGCCTGCGGCCCGAGCCCCACCCCGTCGCCCAGCCCCACCCCCAGCCCGACCGGCACGCCGACGGCGACCCCGACCGGCACGCCGACGGCCCGCCCGACCGGCACCCCGACGCCGCGCC
>JASLGJ010000404.1 GCA_030150085.1 Candidatus Elarobacter sp.
CCGCTACCCTACCGCGCAGGCGGCGCTGGCGGCGGCGTACGCGCGCGGTGAGACGGACGAGTTCGTCGTCCCGGCGATCGTCGGCGAGCTGCGGCCGGTGAGGAGCGGCGACGCCTGCATCTTCTTCAACTTCCGCCCCGACCGCGCGCGCGAGCTGACCCTGGCCTTCAGCGACCCGAAATTCAAGGAGTTCCCGGTCCGGCAGTACGCGGATCTGCTGTTCGCGACGATGACCCGCTACGAGGAGAACTTCCCCAACCCGGTGCTGTTCGGGCCGCGCCCGCAGCCCGACGTGTTCGGCGAGATCGTGGCCGCGGCCGGGCTGACCCAGCTGCGCCTGGCCGAGACCGAGAAGTACGCCCACGTGACGTACTTCTTCAACGGCGGGCGGGAGGACGTGTTTCCCGGCGAGGACCGCATCCTGATCCCCTCCAACCGCGCCGTCGCGACCTACGACCTGGCGCCCGAGATGTCGGCCGCCGACATCACCGGCGCCGCGGTCGACGACATCGCGCACCGCCGCCACGACGTGATCGTGATGAACTACGCCAACGCCGACATGGTCGGCCACACCGGCAAGTGGGAGGCCACCATCTCGGCGCTGGAGACGCTGGACGTCGCGCTGGGCCGGCTGGAGCAGGCCGTGCTCGACGCTGACGGCATCCTCGCCATCACCGCCGACCACGGCAACGCCGAGGAGAAGATCGACGCCCAGGGCACCCCGCTCACCGCGCACACCACCAACCCGGTGCCGTTCGTGCTGGTCGCGCGCCGCCCGCTCGGGACGTTCACCGGCGAAGGGAAGCTGGGCGACGTCGCGACCACGCTGCTGCCGCTGCTCGGGCTGCCGCCGTCGAGCGCGATGAGCGGCGAGAACCTGCTCGCGCCGGCGGCCGTGCCGGTGCGATGAAGCGCAAGCGGCTCGAGGCCGCGGCCGACGTGCTGCGCGAGCGCGCGGGCGGCGAGCTGGACTGCGCGATCGTGCTCGGCTCGGGCTTCGGCGCGGTGCTGCGCGAGCGGATCGAGGGCGTGACGATCCCCTACCGCAAGATCGACGGCATGCCCGAGCCGGGTGTCGCGGGGCACGCCGGCGAGGCCCGCGTCGGCACGCTGCACGGCCGGCGCGTGGTGGCCTTCTCGGGCCGCTTCCACCTCTACGAAGGGCGCACGCCGGCCGACGTGATCTACCCCGTCTGCGCGGCCGCGCAGGCCGGCGCGCAGACGCTGGTGCTGACCAACGCCGCGGGCGGGGTGAACCCGGACTACCGCCCGGGCGAGCTGATGCTGATCGCCGACCAGCTCAACCTGACCGGCACCAGCCCGCTGCTCGGCCCCGACCTGCTCCCCGGGCAGACGGAGCGCTTCGTCGACATGGTCGACGCGTACGACCCGCACCTGCGCGAGCTGGCCCGCCACGTCGCGGGCGAGTACGCGATCGCCCTGCACGACGGCGTCTACGCCGGGCTGCTGGGCCCGACGTACGAGACGCCCGCCGAGGCGCGCTACCTGCGCACGATCGGAGCCGACGCGGTCGGCATGTCGACCGTGCTCGAGACGATCGCGGCCCGCGCGCTGGGCCGCAGCGTGGTCGGCTTCTCGCTGATCACCAACGTCCACGGCGCCGGCGCGCCGACCTCGCACGAGGAAGTGTTGGCCGCCTCGCGGCGCAGCGCCGAGGACGTCGCGCGCATGATCGAGGGGATCGTCGCGAACCTCGGCTGAGGCCCGTGCCGTCCCGGGAGGGAAGCAGGCATGGGCGGTAAAGAAAACTTTTCCCACGCGCGCTTCGACCGGGAGGAAGTTTTCATGCGCGTTCGTCAGTCCGCGGGCCGCTTCGCCGCGCTCGCCGTCGCCCTCGGGATCTTCGCCGCCGGCTGCGGCGACGGTGGAATCCCCGGCGGCACCACCGCACCGGCCGGCGCGCCGCGCGCGGCCCAGGCCATCGCCAAGCTCGGCAGCTACGCGATCGACCGCAGCGGTACGATCGTGGCCGGCATCTCGTCGGGCGGCTTCATGGCCGTCCAGATGCACGTCGCTTACTCGGCGACCTTCCACGGTGCGGCGGTGTACGCCGGCGGGCCGTTCTACTGCGCGCAAGACGCGCTCGCGACCGCCGAGAACGCCTGCATGAACGCGGTCAGCAGCACCAACCTCTCGGCGCTGGAATCCTACACCGACTCCAAGGCCGGCGCGGGCGCGATCGACCCGACCTCGAACCTCTCGGGGCAGAAAGCGTACCTGTGGTCGGGCACGCAGGACACCACCGTCAAGCAGTCGGTGATGAACGACCTCAAGACCTATTACGCGCACTACGGCGTGACCTCGACCTACGACAACGGCTACGCCGCCGCGCACGGCTGGGAATCGCCCTACGGCGAAGTGGCCTGCGGCACCGGCACCACGCCCTACATGATCGACTGCAGCAACTACGACTCCGAGAAGACCTGGCTGCAACTGTTCTACGGCACGCTGGCGGCCAAGAACACCGGCACGCTGGGCGGTACGCTGATCAACTTCGACCAGACCGAGTTCGGCTCGTCGGCGGCCATGATGGACTCCAACGGCTACATCTACGTGCCGGCGGCCTGCGCGTCGGGCCAGACCTGCCGGCTCGTCGTCGCGCTGCACGGCTGCCTGCAGACGCAGAGCTCGATCGGCACCAAGTTCATCACCGAGTCGGGGATCGACCAGTGGGCCGACACCAACAAGCTCGTCGTGCTCTACCCCTACGCGATCGCCAACAGCAACGCCGGCAATCCCAACGGGTGCTGGGACTGGTGGGGCTACGGCAGCGCGAGCTACGCGCTCAAAGCCGGGCCGCAGATGACCGCGGTCAAGAAGATGGTCGACCGCATCCAAGGCACCGGCCCCACGCCGACGCCCTCGCCCGCGCCGACCCCCACCCCGACCGGCGGCCCGACCCCGACGCCCAAACCGACCGCGACCCCCACCCCCAAGGTCTGCTACACCGCGACGAACTACGCGCACGTGCAGGCCGGCCGCGCTCACGACAGCGGCGGCTACGCCCTGGCCAACGGCTCCAACCAGAACATGGGCCTGGACAACGTCTACTACCAGACCACGCTCGAGCAGACCGGCTCGAACTACTGGGTGATCGGCTGTAACTGACCACCGGCCGGCCCTGACCACCGGCCGGCCCCGACCGCCGGCGGCCGCTGATGCCGCCGACGTAGCCGACCAGAGCGGCTGCCGCGCGAACGCCGGCAGCCGCTCGCGTTCTCCGCGGCAGGCCGGGCGCGGCGCTCCCCGAACCGCTGCTCGACCTATGAGCGAGCGGTGGCAGATTCCCGGACGGGCCGCCTGGGACGGCCTGGTGCGCACGAAGTCGGCGCGCTGGTTCGGCAACGGCGACCCGAACGAAACGCAGACGGCGCGAGCGCGCATCGCGGCCGGCCTGGTGCTCCCCGAGCACGCGCCGAAGTTTCAGTTCACGGCCGACGACACGTTCTTCTGCATCGGCTCGTGCTTCGCGAAGAACCTCGAAGAGCACCTGACCTACCGCGACCTGCGCGTGCTCAGCATGTCGGTGCCGTTCCCGATGGAGTCGGGGCGCCCGAACGGCATCGCGAACAAGTACTCCGCCGCCTCGATCCTCAACGAGCTGCGCTGGTCGCTCGCCGGAGCGCCGTGCCCGCCGGCGACGCTCGTCGCCGACGGGGACGCGTGGCGCGACCTGCAGCTCGCCAAGCGCGCTCCAGTCCTGCCGCTCGACACGGCGCGCGAGCGGCGCGAGCAGTTCCGGCAGTACTTCGCGCGCGTGCGGCAGGCGAGCGTCGTCGTCATGACCCTCGGCCTGGTCGAGGTCTGGTACGACCGCGAGGCGGACGCGCTGCTCAACGCCGCGCCGACGCCGTGGATGACGCGCCGCTTTCCCGACCGCTTCAGCCTGGTCGTGACCGACTATGCGCAGACCCGCGCGGCGCTCGAGGAGATCTACGCGATCCTCGACGACGCCTCCGGCGGCAGCGTCAAGATCGTCGTCACCGTGTCCCCGGTGCCGATGGCCGAAACGTTCACCGGCCGAGACGTCGTCGTAGCCAACGCGTACTCGAAGTCGACCTTGCGCGCCGCCGCCGAAGACTCCGCGCGCGCCCACCCGAACGTGGACTACTACCCGAGCTACGAGACGATCACCGTCTCCAACCGCGCGCTGGCCTTCAACCCCGAGGACGAGATCCACGTCCTGGACGGCGCGGTGCGCGCGGTCGCCGACCACTTCCTCGCCGCGTACGGCCTGCCGGGCCAGGCGCGCTATCCCGAGTTCGTCGAGCTCGACTACCTGTACGCGCACCCCGACGTCCACCGTGCCGTCCTGGCCCGGCAGTTCGAGTCGGGGTACCAGCACTGGCTCGCCCACGGCCGCGCCGAGGGCCGCGCGCTGCGCGCCGAGCACCGCGCCCCGGTCATCGACCGCCTCCTCGGCCGATAGCGCTCGTGCATCTCGTCAGCTCACAGCGGCCGCTCCTCGTCGTCGCTCTTCGGGGGCATATACTTTTCGTTGCGCAGTCGGGCCAGTTCGGCGGCCTCACGCGCTCCCGCACGCATCCACTCGGGCCAGGTCTTGGCCTCTTCGCGAAGAGGCTGCATCGACTGCTCGTACCAATCGGGCGGTAAATTTTTCATTTCAGTACCCCGCGCAAGCCATCCAGAGCCTTGGTATCGGGTTGAGCAGTTGGCATCGGCGGCTGCTTCTTCTCCCGCATCCACGAGGGAATGCTTTGACCGACCCGGCGGGCGGTGTCGATGATCGCTTGCAGGTTAGGTCGATTGCTCATTGAGTCCCCCAGCATTCTTGATGT
>JASLGJ010000415.1 GCA_030150085.1 Candidatus Elarobacter sp.
TCGCGCTGCAGCTCGCGGACGAGCTGCGCGCGCACGGCCGCCCGCAGCCGGTGCGCGTGGTCGCCTCGGGCCGGCTGCCGCCCCACCACCCCTGCCCGCGCTGGTCGGAACGCTCCGACGACGACCTGCTGGGCCACCTGAGCGTGCTGGGCGGCCTGCCGCCCGCGCTGCTGACGAACGCCTCGTTCCTGGCCCTCTACCTGCCGCGCATCCGGGCCGACTTCGCCTTGAACGAGTCGCTGCGCTACGCGCGCCTGCCGCCCTTCGACTTTCCGCTGACGATCGTCAACGGCCGGGCGGACCCGCTGGTCGACGCGGCGGCGCTGGAAGAGTGGCGCGAGTACACCACCGCCGCGTGCGAGCTGGCCTGGCTGCCCGGCGACCACTTCTTCATGCAGACCGACCCGCAAGCGTTTCTGCACCTGCTCGCGCGCGCGCTGGCGCGGGACCGCGACGCCGCTTAAACCGCCGCGGGCACCCCGAGCCGCAGGCGCGCGCGGGCGGCTTCGTACTCGCCCCGCAGGCGCTCGACCAGCTCGCCGGCGCCCGGCACGTCGACGATCGCGCCGATGCCCTGGCCGCAGCCCCAGACGTCCTTCCAGGCCTTCTTGCCGCTGGTCGCGGCGGCGAAGTCCATCTTCGAGGGATCGGACTTGGGCAGGTCGTCGGGATCGAGCCCGGCCGCGACGATCGACGCGCGCAGGTAGTTGCCGCGCACGCCGGTCACGAAATCGGTGTAGACCACGTCGGCCGCGCTGCCCTCGACCAAGCCCTGCTTGTAGGCGTCCGAGGCGTTCGCTTCGCGGG
The DNA here is from genome assembly GCA_030150085.1 of Candidatus Elarobacter sp. GTDB lineage: Bacteria > Vulcanimicrobiota > Vulcanimicrobiia > Vulcanimicrobiales > Vulcanimicrobiaceae > Vulcanimicrobium. The sequence goes on from JASLGJ010000415.1 coordinate 808, forward strand.
TCGCGATGAAGGCCGAGCCGACGTAGGCCAGGTCGGCGCCCATGACCTGCGCGGCCAGCACCGCGCCGCCGGTCGCGATCGCGCCCGAGAGGATCAGCGGCCCGTCCCACCACGACCGAATCTCTTGGACGAAGGCGAACGGCGAGAGCGTGCCGGCGTGGCCGCCCGCGCCGGCCGCGACCGCGATCAGCCCGTCCGCGCCCTTGGCGACCGCCTTGCGCGCGTGCTCGAGGGTGGCGACGTCGTGCAGCACGATCCCGCCGTAGGCGTGCACCGCGGCGTTGACGTCCTCGCGCGCGCCGAGCGACGTGATGACGATCGGCACGCGGTGCGCGACGACCGCGTCGAGGTCGTGCTCCAGGCGAGGGTTGGACTTGTGCACGATCAGGTTGACCACGTACGGCGCGGCGGGCCGCTCGGGGTGCGCGGCGTCCCAGTCGGCCAGCTCGCGCTCCATGCGGGTCAGCCACGCGTCCAGCGCGCTCGCGGGCCGGGCGTTCAAGGCCGGAAACGAGCCGACCACGCCGGCGGTGCACTGGGCGATGGCGAGGTCGGGGTTGGAGACGATGAACAGCGGGGCGGCGACGACCGGCAGCGCCAGGCGCTCGCGCAGGATCGGAGGGAGCGGCATGGCGGGCTCATTCGCACGCAAGCCTCGCCACCTTTTCGTCGAAGGCGGCGGGCGATGACGGAACAGTCGACCATGCGCGCGGTTCAGGTCCGCGCGCTCGGCCACCCGCGCGGCCTGGTGCTGGCCGAGATCGCCGTGCCGCAGCCGGGACCGGGCGAGATCGCGCTCGACGTGCACGCGGCGGGGGTGAACTTCCCCGACGCGCTGATGGTCGCGGGCAAGTACCAGGTCAAGCCCGCGCTGCCGTTCACGCTGGGCGTCGAGGTGGCGGGCGTGGTGCGCGCGCTCGGCCCGGGCGTGGAGGGCCCGCGGGTCGGCCAGCGGGTCGCGGCGCTGCCCACGTCGGGCGGCTTCGCCGAGGTCGCGCTGGCGCGCGCGGCGGGCGCGATCGTCCTGCCGGACGGACTGGACTTCGTCAGCGCGGCCGGCATGCTGATGACCTACGGCACGGCTTACCACGCCCTGGTCGACCGGGGCCGGCTGCGCGCGGGCGAGCGGCTGGCCGTGACCGGCGCGGGCGGCGGGGTCGGCACGGCCGCGGTCGACATCGGGCGCGCGCTGGGCGCGCGGGTGAGCGCGATCGTCGGCTCGGAGGCCAAGCGCGCGACCGCGCTGGCGGCCGGGGCGCACGAAGCGGTGCTGGCCGGCGCGGCGCTGCCCAAGAGCGACCTGCTGCTCGACAACGTCGGGGGCGAAGTCTTCAGCGCCGCCCTGCGCGCGCTGGACTGGCAGGGCCGGGCGCTCGTCGTCGGCTTCGCCTCGGGCACGATCCCCGAGGTCGCCGCCAACCGCGTCCTGCTCAAGGAGCTGGAGCTGATCGGCGTCTACTGGGGCACCTGGGCCGAGCGCCGGCCGGAGGCCAACCGGGCCAACTTCGCGGCCATGTTCGAGCTGGTCGCGGGCGACGCGCTGCACCCGACCGTGCACGCCCGCTACGCCTTCGCCGACGCGCCGCGGGCGGTGGAGGACATGGCCGAGCGGCGGCTGATGGGCAAGGCCGTGGTCGTCGTGCGCGAGCCGCGCGGGTGACGATCGGCGAAGCCCTGCGCGACGCCGCGGTGCGGCTGGAGCCGGTCGGCGGGACGGGCCGGCTCGACGCGGCCTTCCTGCTCGCCCACGCGGGCGGCGTGACCCGGGCCGAGATGATCGCCCACCGCGAGCGCGAGCTGCCGCCCGAGGCCGCGGCCCGCTTCGCGGCCGCCGTGGACGCCCGCGAGCGCGGCACCCCGATCCCCTACATCACCGGCGAGGCCGGGTTCTACGGGCGGATGTTCGGGGTCGATCCGCGGGTGCTCGTGCCGCGCCCCGAGACGGAGGCGGCGGTGGAGTGGGCGCTGCGCCACCTGCGCGCGATCGGGCGCGAGGGCGGCCAGGCGGCCGAGGTCGGGACCGGCAGCGGGGCGCTCGCGGTCACCCTGGCCTGCGAGCTGCCCGACCTGAACGTGTACGCCAGCGACGTGTCGCAGGACGCGCTCGCGGTCGCGCGCCGCAACGCGGCCCGCAACGACGTCTTCCAGCACGTCACCTTCCTGCACGGCGACCTGGCCGCGCCGCTGCGGCCCTACGCCCCCTTCGACGCGCTGGTCGCCAACCTGCCCTACGTCCCGACGGCCGAGATCGCGCCCGCGCCCGACCCGGTCTCGTTCGAGCCGCGCCTGGCGCTGGACGGCGGCCCCGACGGGCTGGACCTCTACCGCCGTCTGGTGCCCGAGCTGGCGGCCCTGGTCGCCCCGCGCGGGATCGCGGTCCTCGAAGCCAGCCCGGCCAACGCCCGCGCGCTCGAGGCGCTGGTCCGCACCGCGCTGCCGCGGGCGGGGGTCGAGACGGTCCCCGACTACGCCGGGCTGGAGCGGCTCGTCGTCGCCGTCATCCCGCCGTAGGGGCGAGCGGGTCCGGGCGGGTCGCGTCCCGAAGCGAAGCATCCCCCATGGCCAAGTTCATCTTCTTCACCGGCGGGGTCGTCAGTTCGCTCGGGAAGGGGATCACGGCCGCCTCGCTGGGGAGGCTGCTGAAGAGTCGGGGCGTCAAGGTGTCGATCCAAAAGCTCGACCCGTACATCAACGTCGACGCCGGCACGATGAACCCGTACCAGCACGGCGAGGTCTTCGTCACCGACGACGGGGCCGAGACCGACCTCGACCTGGGCCACTACGAGCGCTTCATCGACGAGACCCTGACCCGCGACAACAACGTCACGACGGGCCAGATCTACCGCTCGGTGATCGAGAAGGAGCGCCGCGGCGACTACCTCGGCGCGACGGTCCAGGTGATCCCCCACATCACCAACGAGATCAAGGGCCACGTCACCCGCGTCGCCGAGCGCAGCGGGGCCGACGTCTGCATCGTCGAGGTCGGCGGCACGGTGGGCGACATCGAGTCGCTCCCCTTTCTCGAAGCGATTCGCCAAGTGCGCCACCTGGTGGGCGAAGAGAACGTGATGTTCGTCCACCTCACGCTGCTGCCGCATCTCGGCGCGGCGGACGAGCTCAAGACCAAGCCCACCCAGCACTCGGTGCGCGAGCTGCGGGCGATCGGGATCACCCCCGACGCGATCGTGCTGCGCACCGGCTCGTCGGTCCCGATCCCGCACGAGCTCAAGGAGAAGATCGCGCTGTTCTGCGACGTCACCGCGGGCAGCGTGGTGCAGAACGGCGACGCCCCGACGATCTACCAGGTCCCGCTCAACCTCGAGCTCGAGGGCCTGGCCGACATCGCGGTGCGCAAGCTGCGCCTGCACACCACCGCCCCGCAGCTGGAGGACTGGAGCGCGATCGCGCACCGCATCCAGAATCCCGGCGGGCGGCTGAAAGTGGCCCTGGTCGGCAAGTACGTGGAGCTCAAGGACGCCTACATCTCGATCACCGAGGCGATCGCGCACGCCGGCATCTACCACGACGTCGCGGTCGACGTGGTGCGGATCGACTCCGAGCGGATCGAGAGCGAGGGGCTGGGCGGGCTCGACGACGTCGACGGCGTGCTGGTCGCGCCCGGCTTCGGGGCGCGCGGGGTCAAGGGCAAGCTGATCGCCATGCAGCGCGTGCGCGAGCACAAGATTCCCTTCCTGGGCATCTGCTACGGGATGCAGATGGCGTGCATCGAGTTCGCGCGCAACGTCTGCGGGCTGCCCGACGCGATGACGACCGAGGTCGACGAGACGACCTCCGACCCGGTCATCGACTTCATCCCCGAGCAGCGCAACCTCGACCTCAAGGGCGGGACGATGCGGCTGGGCGCCTACGCCTGCACGCTCGAGCCCGGCTCGCTCGCCGCGGACGCCTACGGCGAGACGGAGATCAGCGAGCGCCACCGCCACCGCTACGAGTTCAACAACAAGTACAAGGCGCTCTTCGAAGCGCACGGCATGGCGTTCTCGGGCCACCACCCGCTGGGGCGCACCTCGCTGGTCGAGCTGATCGAGCTGCCGCGCGACGTGCACCCCTGGTTCGTGGGCACGCAGGCCCACCCGGAATACAAGAGCCGCCCCAACCGCCCCTCGCCGCTGTACCGCGACTGGATCGGCGCTGCGCTGGAGCGGGCCCGCGCGCGCGCCGGGGCGGACGACGGCGCGCTCGTGCGCAGCTGAACCCGCGCGACATCACCGTCGTCGCGCTGGCGCGCGACGAGGCGGCCCGCCTGCCGGCCCTGTTCGCGCGCCTGCCGCCCGGCGTGCGGACCTTCGTGCTCGACGCCGAGTCGGAGGACGACACGGTCGCGGTGGCGCGCGCGCACGGCGCCCAGGTCGAGATCCGGCGCTGGTCGGGCTTCGTCGCCGCGCGGCGCTACGCGCTGGCGCGGGTCAGCACGCCCTGGGCCCTGATGCTCGACGCCGACGAGCTGATCGACGACGTGCTGCGCGACGCGCTGGCGGCCGCGCCGGGCGATCTGGCCGGCTACCGGGTGCGCCGGGTGACGACCCTGTGCGGGGTGCCGGTGCGCACCGCGGGCTGGTCCAACGAGTCGCTGCTGCGCCTGTTCCGCACCGCGCGGGCGCGGGTCGAGCCGCACAGCGTGGGCGGCGACGCCGACCTGCACGAGCGCTGGATCGTCGACGGGCCGGTGGGCGAGCTGCCCGGCACGATCGTGCACGACTCGTACCCGACCATCGCGGCGTACGACGCGAAGTTCGAGCGCTACACCAGCATCGAGGCCGAGGGACTGCCGCCCTCGCGCTGGGCGCTGGCGCGCGAGCTGGCGCTGTTCCCGGCCCGGGTGGTGTGGTCGCTGCTCAAGTACGGCGGCTGGCGCGACGGCTGGCGCGGGCTGTTCGTGGCCTGGCAGAGCGCGCGCTACCGGGTCGTCGTGCGCCTCAAGGCGCTGCGCGCGCTGCGCGATGTGGAATAGCCCGCCGATGCGGGCCGACGTCGCGCTGGACGTGCGCGAGACCTCGCACACCTCGGTCGGCATGCGCGCGTACGTGCGCGCGCTGCGCCACTGGCTGCCGCGCGTCGCGCCCGACCTGCGCCTGGCCGAGTTCGGGAGCGGCGACAACTTCGACCTGGCCGAGCAGGTCGGGCTGCCGCTGACCGCGGCCCGGCTGCGCCCGCGCCTGGTCCACGTGCCGACCCCGTTCGTGCCGCGCCTGATGCCCGGGCCGCTGGTCGTCACCGTGCACGACCTGATCGACCTGGAGTTTCCGCAGTACGCCAAGCGCAAAGTGGGGCCGTACTGGCGCCTGGTGGTCGGGCCGGTGCTGCGCCGGGCGCGCGCGGTGCTGACCGACGACGAGGTCACGGTCGGGCTGCTCGCGCGCTATCTCGGCGTCGATCCCGCTCGCGTGCGGGTCGTTCCGCTCGGCGTCGACGCGCCGGACCCGCTCCCGCCGCCCGTCGTGCGCGCACGGCCCTACGTGTTGTACGCGGGCAACCACCGCCCACACAAGGACTTGCCGACGCTGGTGCGCGCTTGGGCCGCGCTGCCCGCGGAGCGCGCGCTCGACCTGCTGCTGACCGGGCCGCCGGAGCCGGCCTTCGCGGGCACGCGCCGCGCGCGGGGCGAGCTCGCGTTCCTGGGCGATCGCTCCGCCGGCGAGCTCTGGCGCCTGCACCGCGGCGCGGCGGCCTACGTCCACCCCGCGCTGCGCGAGGGCTTCGGGTTGCCGATGCTCGAGGCGCTGCGCGCCGGCACGCCCGTGCTCGCCGCCGAGCCCGCCGTCCCGGCGGTGCTGCGCGCGCACGTCGAGACCTTCCCCGCCGGCGACGCGGACGCGCTG
>JASLGJ010000490.1 GCA_030150085.1 Candidatus Elarobacter sp.
AGCGCGGCGGCCGCGGCGGCGCCGGCGAGGAACGAGCGGCGGTCGGTCACACGAACTCCGGCTGGGCTTGGGGCGGAACCAGCCCCGCGCGCGCGGCGCGGGCGAAGAAGTCCTCGACCGCCGCGCGGCCCGCCTCGCCCACGTCCTCGCTGTACGCGTTGACGTACAGCCCGATGTGGGCCCGCATCACGTCGTCGTCCATCTCGAAGGCGTGCGCGCGCACGTAGCCGATGATCTCGGGCTCGCGCTCGCGCGCGAAGCGCAGGCTGGCCCGGATCGCCTCGTCCAGCGCGCGCGCCCGCTCGTCGGGCACGTCGCGCCGCACCAGGATCGCGCCGAGCGGGATCGGGTTGCCGGTCTCGCGCTCCCACCAGTCGCCCAGATCGACCGCCTGCACCAGGCCGGACTGCTGGTAGGTGAAGCGCGACTCGTGGATGATCAGCCCCGCGTCCGCCTCGCCGTTCTGCACGGCCTCGACGATGCGGTCGAAGCGCAGCTCGCGCACCTGCGGCGCGCGCCCCAGCGCCAGGCGCAGCAGCGCGAAGGCGGTCGTGAAGCGGCCCGGGATCGCGAACGTCGCGTCGGGGCCGAAGTCCGCCAGCGCGGGCGCGCCGCCGTCCGCCTTCGGCCGGGCGATCACCAGCGGGCCGCAGCCGCGCCCCAGCGCCCCGCCCGCCCGCAAGATACGGTAGCGCTCGGTCAGGTAGGGGATCGCGCCGTAGCTGACCTTGGTCAGCTCGTAGCGGCCCTCGCGCGCGGCCTGGTTGAGCGCCTCGACGTCGTCGAGGACCACCCGCACCGCCGGCGCGCCGGGCAGCAGCCCGTTGGTGAGCGCGGCGAAGATGTACGTGTCGTTGGGGCAGGGCGAGTACGCGAGCGAGTAGGTCATGACTCCGCCAGCAGAACGTCGAGCAGGGCATCGGTCGTTTCGGCCGCGGCGCGGGCCCCGGCCGCGAAGTTCCACTCGCTGCGCGCGCGGTCGCCGACCAGGTTCGACACGCCGCGGATCCCGATCGCCGGCACGCCGACCTGCTCGGCCGCGCGCAGCACCGCGAAGCCCTCCATCGACTCGACGTCGGGCCGGTAGCGCCGGGCCAGCAGGACGGCGCGCGCGTCGGTGCTGGTCACCGTCGCCGAGGTCACGCCGCGCCCGACGATGACCGGGATCAGGCCGTCGAGGAACGGCCGCAGCAGGTCGGGGTGGGCCTCGGCCGTGCGGGCCAGCGCCGCGCCCGCGGGGAGCGGGAACGCGCTGCCGTCCTCCAGGCCCAGGTCGGCGTACTCCTCGCGCGCCACGGCGACCACGTCGCCGACCGTGCAGCGCTCGCGAAAGCCGCCCGCGATCCCGGCGTTGATCACGGCCCGGTAGCGGCGCGCGGCCAGCGCGCGGGCGGTCCCGTGCGCGGCCTCGACCGGGCCCACCCCGACCGCCACCACGTGCACGCCGTCGCGCGAGCGCAAGCCGCCCAGCTCCTGGGCGACCGCGCAGACGACCAGGACCGGGTTCAGGACGGGCGCCGCCGCACCGCCAGGTGCGCGATCCAGAGCGGGCCGATCAGCAGGTGCGTGACGTTGGTCAAAAAGGCCGGGCGCTTGCCCTCGTACGCGTGGCCGACGAACTGCAGGATCCAGCCCAGGACGAACAGCGCCGCCGCGGCCTGCCACGGCACGAACGTGCCGAGCACGTAGAGCAGCAGCAGCCCGGCCAGCGCCGGGACGGCGGCGCGGTGCACGAGCCGCACGTAGTACACCATCACGGCCAGGGTGACGATCTGGGCCAGGTTCATCTGCGCCAGCGGAACGTAGCGCAGCAGCGCCTCGAGCGAGAGCACGATCAGCGGGATGCCGATCTCGTGGCAGAGCCGGTTGCGCGGGTCGCGGTGGTAGGCCGCGTAGTCGTCGAAGAGCGTCACGTCACCTCACGCCGATGAACTTGTGGGTCTGCAGCGAGAGCCGCAGGCGCCGCGGGTCGCGCAGCGCGGCCTCGACCGCGAGCGTCACGTTCGACGGCTTGTTGCCCTCGGGCTGCAAGAACACGGGCGTGTCGGGCGGGAAGGCGGCCAGCCACTCGGCGGGGACGCGCCCGTCGACGATCAGCTTGGCCTCGTTCGCGCGCGCCGCCATGGCGGGCGCCAGGCGCTCCTTGGGCGAGACCGTCAGCCAGACGCCCTCGGGCAGCTCGGCCGGCACGGTGCCGTTGGACTCGATGTGGACCCGCCGCCCGTCGGCGCGCAGGGCGCCGATCAGGGCCGGCGTCCGGGCTTGCGCCAGCGGCTCGCCGCCGGTCAGGATCACCATCGGGCAGTCCCCGCCCGCGGCCCGCACCCGCGCCACGACCTCCTCGACCGAGGCCAGGAAGCGCAGCGCGTAGTCGGTGTCGCAGAACGAGCAGCTCAGGTTGCAGCCGGCGAGGCGGACGAAGACGGCCGGGGTGCCGGTCCACGTTCCCTCGCCCTGCACGCTGTAGAAGATCTCGGCGAGCTGGAGCAAGCGTCTCCTTCGTTACTTACCGTAGGCCTGGCGGCGGGCCTGGAGCACCTGCACGGTGACGACGGCGTTCTGCGGGATCGTGACGGCCTGCTTGGCGTTCTTGGCATACAGGTAACCGCCCGCCGCGCCGGCCAGGCCGCCGACGTTGGTGCCCAGCTTCTTGCCGATGATGTTGCCGATGATCATGCCGGCGACCGCGCCGCCCGCCTCGTTGAGGGTGTTGTTCTTGGTGTTCTCCTGGACTTGCACCGCGCGGCCGTCGAGCGCGTACGAGCTGCCCGAGGGGGTGTGGAGCTTGTCGAAGGCGAGCTGGATGCCGCCCGCGCGGCCCTGGCTGGCCGGGGTCACCGCCGCGACGTGGCCGTAGATGATGGCGTCGTGGATGTTGTTGTCCTGCGAGTGGACGTTGTGCATGGTGAAGCGCTGCCCGACCTGAGCGCCGTTGGAGCTGAGGTTCTGGTCCATGGTACCGACCAGGTTGGTGCCGGGCCCCACGGCGGCCGAGGCCGCGAGCGGGGTGAGGGCGAGCGCCGCGGCTGCGGCGAGCGGTGCGATCGTGCGGAACATGCTGGTTGGAACTCCTTGCTTGTTGCTGGCGTCTCCGGTCCCTTACCCGAGCTGGGCCAGAGGATCGTCCTTTCTGATAACGGCACAAGCCGTCGGAGTCTCCCACAGCACCAGCTCGTGCAGCGCCGGAAGCTCGGGCGCGAGGCGCTCCCAGATCCAGGCCAGGAGCAGTTCCGCGGTCGGGTTCGCGATCAGCTCGTTGAGCGAGCGGTGGTCGAGCTGGCTGACGACCGCTCCCTTGACCACCCGCGAGACGACCTCGAAGTCCTCGACCATGCCGGCCGCGGGGCCGGCCGCTTGGAGCGGGCCCGCGAGCGCGACCTCCAGGCGGTACGAGTGCCCGTGCAGGCGCGCGCACTTGCCGGGGTGGTGCGGCAGCACGTGGGCGGCCTCGAAGGTGAAGGACTTCTTGATGAGCACGGCCCAGGGTCTTCGCCGTGACCACCAACCGGCACCGCCTCGTCGCGCAGATCGTCAACGGCCAAGCCGCGCCGCCGCTCCTGGCCTCGGCGCTCTACGACGTCGGCCACGACGGGGTGGCGCGGATCGTTCCCTCGGTCGGCGGGATCACCCTCAACGTGCGGGTCGGCGACTCGGCGTTCTTCTTCGAGGGCGACCACGTCGAGCCGGGCCTGAGCGCCAAGCACCCCGACGAGAAGGCCAACGCCGCGCTCAACGTGTTCGCCTGCATCGGCAACCCGGCCACGGTCACCAGCGGCGCGGCCCAGGGTGCGCGCGGGGTGGTGACCGGCAAGCACGGCGGGGTCGAGCACGTGATCGTCGACTTCGCGCCCGAGGTGCTGGAGCGGATGAACCTCGGCGACGACATCGCGGTGCGCGCCTGCGGCCTGGGCCTGGCGCTCGAGGACGCGGGCGACGTGAAGATCTTCAACTGCGATCCCGACCTGTTCGAGCGGCTCGGCCTGGCGCGCAAGCCCGGCCCGGAACCGGCGTTCACGGTGCCGGTCGCCAAGCGCGTGCCGGCCCGCGTGATGGGCTCGGGCCTGGGCCGCCAGACGGTCGTGCGCGGCGACTACGACATCCAGTGCTTCGACCCGCCCACCGTCGCGGAGTACGGCCTGGACGGCCTGCGCCTGGGCGACGTGGTGGCGATCGTCGACGCCGACAACTCGTTCGGGCGCATCTACCGCACCGGCGCGGTGACGGTCGGCGTCGTCTCGCACGGCTCGTCCTTCATCTCCGGCCACGGCCCGGGCGTGACCACGCTCCTCACCAGCGCGAGCGGCGCCTTGGAGCCGGTCCTCGACGAGCGCGCCAACCTGGCGACGATCCTGGGCCTGCGGTGAACGACCCGCGCGCCGACCCGATCTCGCCCGAGCAGCGGGCCGAGCCGGTCGTCGTGGTGCCGTACGATCCGACCTGGCCGGAAGCGTCCGCGCGCGTGCGCACCCGGGTCGCGGGCGTACTGGGCGACCTGGCGGTCGGGATCGAGCACGTCGGGAGCACCGCGGTCCCCGGGCTTGACGCGAAGCCCATCATCGACGTCGACGTGGTCGTGCGCCCGGAGCAAGACCTCACCGAAGTCGTGGAACGCCTGGCGACGCTGGGCTATCAGCACCTGGGCGACCTGGGCATCATCGGGCGCGAGGCGTTCCGCGCGCCGGCGGGCGACGATCTGCCGCGCCACCACCTCTACGTCTGTCCGGCCGGCAGCCCGGTGCTCAACGCGCACCTGATCCTGCGCGACGAGCTGCGCGCCGATCCCGCGCTGGCGGCCGAGTACGGCGCGCTCAAGCGCGAGTTGGCCGAGCGCTACCGCGACGACCGCGACGCCTACGCCGAGGGCAAGACCCGCTTCATCACCGGCATCCTGCTGCGCGCCCGCGACGGCGACCAGCGCGCGCGCAAGCGCTGACGAGCGCGCTGACGCCGGCCGCGCTGGTGCGCGTGCGCTAGCGGCGGCCGGGCTTCGGCGCGGGCGAGGGCGGCTGGGTGCGGCGCACGTAGACCGCGTTGGTGCGGTAGTCGAACCACAGCTCGTAGGTGCGCAGGAGGTCGCTGCCGATCACGCCGTCGACGTCCTCGCTGCCGAGGTCGGCGCTGGAGACGTCGACGGTGGCGTCGCGGGTCCAGATGTTGCCCAGCTCGAGCGCCGGGACGCGGGTGGTCTCGGCGCTGGCGTAGCCGCCCATGCCGCGAAAGTGCTGAATGCTCGCGACCCGGTCGGGCGAGAAGTCCGCTCGGTCGGCGAACGCGCTCTCGAACAGGGTGCGGTTGGCGCCGGTGTCGAGCACGACGCGCGCGACCGCGCTCCCGGCGTGCACGTGGACCGCGGCCGTCTTGTCGTCCAGGCTCAGGCCGAGCGCGGTCGTGTCGAGCGGGGCGCGGAAATGCTCGGGCGAGATCGCCTCCACCAGGCCGCGCTCGAAGTCGAAGTGCACCACGGCGTCGGCGAAGAAATCGAAGCCCAGCAGGCCCGCGATGCGCGTGCGCTCGTCGGGGTGGAACGGCACCGTCACGACCCGCGCCACGACGTTGCGCATCTTGAGCGGGCCGACGCCGAGCTGCGGCACGATCGTGCTCGACTCGGGAAACGCGCCCAGCGTCGCGCCGACCCGGTTGCCGTAGCGCTCGAGGTTCTGCTGGTCGACGACGGCGGGATCGACCACGATTCCCGCCGCGCCGGAGTCGAGCAGGAAGTCGTACGCGCCGCGCCCGACCGCGACCCGCACCACCGCCAGGCCGTTGACGAAGCGCACCGGCAGCTTGATCGCCGCGGGCTTGTCGGGAAAGTCGAGCAGCCTGCGGCTGGGCGGCATCTCGACGTCGCGCTGATCGGGCGTGGTGTCGAAGCTGCGCCCGATCAGGGTCTGCTCGCGCTCGTTGCCCAGCGAGTCGGTCTGGCGCACGCGCGAGGGCTCGGGCAGGCCGTCGACCAGATGGAAGTCGTCGTAGGTGGTGACGTAGCGGCGGTGGCGCTCGACCCGCTCGCGCCGCACGACGTTGCCGCTGCGCTTGTCGACGAAGTACCAGGCGTGCCGCCCGCCGGGCGGGTTGACCTCGACCACGTAGGCGTTGAGCGGCACCGACTCGCCGACCAGCTTCACGTCGCGCTCGTCGGCCGAGTCGCGCAGCGCGCGCTCGTCGAGCAGGTCGTGCTGCTCGTGCACGCCGGGATAGGTGAACACGATCCCGTTGCGGTTCTGCTCCCAGTGCGCGCCCCGCAGCACCCCGCGCTCGTAGGAGAGCGGGCCGAGCTGGGTGACGGTGCGCTCGTCGTGCCCGATGCGGTTCACCCGGAAGGTGCCGCTGGTGCCGTCCTGGAGCAGCCGCCAGCTCTCCATCACGGTCACGGCCCGGTTGAGCTCGCGCGGGTGGGCGCGCTCGTAGAGCGCGCGCACGTGGACCAGGGTCGAGCTGGAGCGGATCAGCCCGCCCGGCTCGTCGTCCAGCGCCGCGCCCACCGGCGCGGCCGAGAGAACGAGCGTTACGAACAGACTAGCGATAGGGCCTGCGGCCGTGGGCGGCTTGGGCGAAGCCCAAACGCGACGGATTCGGCCGCAGGCCGAATCCACTAGAGGGAGCCGGATGGTCCCATCGCCTCGAGGCGTTTCTTCAGGTCGAACAGGAAGCCGCTCGCGACCGCGCCGTCGACCACCCGGTGGTCGAGCGACATGCAGACGTTCATCATCGAGCGCACCACGATGGCGTCGTCGGCCATCACGACCGGGCGCTTCACCGCCGCTTCCATCGTCACGATCCCGGTCTGCCCCGGCACCAGGATCGGCGCCGAGAGGATCGAGCCGTTGGCGCCGGTGTTGTTGACGGTGAACGTGCCGCCGGCCAGGTCGTCCGCGCCGAGCTTGCCGCGCCGGGCCTTGTCGATCAGCTCGCCCGCCGCCAGCGCGATCCCCTTGATGGAGAGCTGGTCGGCGTGGCGGATCACCGGCACGACGAGGTTGGCGTCGGCCGCGATCGCGATGCCGATGTTGACGTCGCGGTGGAGCTGGATGCCCTCCTCGGTGAACGAGGCGTTCATGAGCGGGAACTTGGCCAGCGACTCGACCGCGGCCCGGATGAAGAAGGGCAGCAGCGTCAGCTTGACGCCGTAGGCCTTCTCGAAGCCGTCCTTTTCGCGGGTGCGCCACTTCCAGACGTTGGTGACGTCGACTTCCACCACCGTCCAGGCGTGCGGGGCGGTGTGCTTGGACTCCACCATCCGCTGGGCGATGATCTTGCGCGCCTGGGTGAGCGGGATCAGCTCGCCGGGCTGCGCGGTGGAGTAG
>JASLGJ010000506.1 GCA_030150085.1 Candidatus Elarobacter sp.
CCGGCACGTCCGAGCCCGCGACCTGGGGCGAGGAGACGACGAAGCGGTCCAGCCGCGGGTCGCCCGCGAAGCGCGCCTGCGGGCCGACCACGCGCAGCACGCCCGCCTCGACCAGCGCCAGGGTCTGGTAGAGCCGGATGCGCGGCGGCCCGGCGGCCAGGAACGCGCTGCGCGGGTTGTACCAGCCGATGAAGTCGCGCTCGTGCGACTCCGGCGTCAGGCCCGAGAAGTCGACCAGGTTGCGGATCACCCAGCGCGTGTCGCGCAGCACGTCGAGCGCGGCCTTGAGCGGCGAGTCCACGTTGCCGTGCTCGGCGTGCTCCAGATCGCGCTTCAGCTCGGCGATCAGGGCCCGCTCGAACGCGGCCGGGCCGGCGAACTGCATCCCGGTGAAGGGGCGCGCGATGCGGTCGAGGTCGACCGGCGGGAGCTCGACGCCGAAGCGCGCGGCGAGCGCGCTCACGTCGGGCACGCCGCGCTCGGCCGCCGCCGCGACCGCGGCGGTGAACTCGGCCGCCGCGCCCGCGCCGTGCCGCAGGCGCAGCTCGGTGGCGTAGTAGACGAGGTTGACCTCGGCCAGCAGCCACGGCACCGCGTCGCGCTTGAAGTCGATCCGCCCGGGGTTGTGCTTGCGCACCCGGTCGGGGGTGAACATCACCGGCGTGTAGGCGTAGAGCGGTTCCTTCTGGTTGCGGCCGCGCGCGGGCAGCGGCATGCCGCTGCGCGAGCCGCCCACGAGCAGCGGCTCGCGCCCGCTGGGCTGATAGACCAGCCCGCCGCCGGGCTTCTCGGCGAACGTGCCGCCGCGCCCGAGCGTCAGCGCGGCCATCACGTCGTAGAACGACAGGCCCAGGCCCAGGATCCCGACCGCCGAGCCGGGCGGGATCGCGTCGAGCGGCATGTCGGCGGCGGAGTCGCCGTCGATGTAGCGCAAGTGCGGGCGGGTGGCGGCGAACTCGGCCAGCGCGGCCAGCTCGCCGGTATGCTCCTGGCGCGAGTGCCCCGTGACGAGGATGACGCGGTCGGCGCGCAGGTGCGTGCCGTTCGAGAGCGCCAGCGCGTAGCCGTCGCCGGCCGCGCTGCGAGCCAAGCTCTCGACCGCGGCGCGCACGCGGTGCAGCGTCGCGTTGGGCGGCAAGCCGCGCTCGACCGCTTCGAGCACGAAGTGCATGTAGCGCCCGTGCAGCGCGCGCGGCGCGTAGCCGTTGGGACCCGGGCAAGCGGGATCGACCGAGGCCCAGTACTGCACCAGCGACGGGCCGGCGCCGGCCCGGGCCGGGCCGCCGTCGGGAATGCCCGAGAAGGCCGAGACCTCGCCGCAGACGGTGTTCATCAGGAACCAGTCGGGCTGGTCGGTGCGCCAGACCCGCCCGCAGCCGACCTCGACCGCGTCGATCAGGTGGATCTCGACCGGGCGGCGGGGCGGCTGGGCCGCCAGCCGCGCACCCATGCGCTCGACGATGGAAAGCCCGCGCGGGCCGCTCCCGATCACCGCGATGCGGTGCGGAGCGCCTTGCTGTTGCATGTGAGTCTACACCCTTTGTCCGAGAGCGGTTGGCGGTCGAAGGAAAATCAGGCCGCGCGCGGTTGGCGCGGGACGAGCGGGACGGCCAGGAACGAGGCGGCCGCGGCGACGCCCCAGACCACGCCCCACGACGACGCGGCGAGCACGACCGGGATCAGCAGCGGGGTGACGAACGCGGCCGAGAAGGCGGTCGTGTTCTCCAGTCCCAGCGCCGTGCCGGCGCGGCGCGCGCCCGCCATCGCGGCGATCTCGGTGTAGGCCACGCCGTGCCACGAGCTGGCCAGCATGCCGCCCAGCGCCAGCGCGCCCGCGCACAGCGCGGTCGGCGCGTTGGTGAGCAGCGCGGCGCCGGCCATCGCCGCGCCGGCGAAGGCGCCGACCGCGGCGACCACGCCGCGCCGGTTGCCGTGCTTGTCGGTGTAGCGCCCGCTCCAGATGCGCAGCGCGGCGCCGCCGAACTGCACCACCAGCAGCGTGAGGACGACGGTCAGCGTACCGGCGTGCTTGGCGTCGTGCAGGTAGACCGCGGTGAAGGTCAGCACGCCGATCTGCGGCACGGTCAGCAGGCCGCTCGCGAGCGCCAGGCGCCAGACGTCCCAGCGGCGCAGCGGCGAGCGCCCTTCGAGCGCGGCGGCCGCGGGGCTCGCGCTGCTCGGCGGCAGCTCGTCGGGCCCGTGCAGCCAGCGCCACGTCGCGCCGGCGGTGACGAAACAGAACAGCGCCAGCACGCCGAACACCGCCCGGAAGCCGTGGCTCGCCGCCAGCCAAGGCAGCAGCGCCGCGCCGACCGCGCCGCCGATCGGGATCGCGGTCTGGCGCACGCTCATCGCGAACCCGCGCTGCCCTTCGCGGAACCAGGCCATCACCGCGCGCCCCGAGGAGCCGTTCACGCTCCCGCCCAGCGCGCCGACCAGGAACAAGCACGCCGCGAGCAGCGCCACCGGCGGCACGCCCGCGCCGCTCGGCACGACCGCCAGCGCCATCAGCGCCAGGATCGCCCCGGTGGAGAGCAGCCCGACCAGCAGCACTCGCCGCTCGCCCCACTTGTCGGTCCACAGGCCCCACAGGATCTCGGACAGCGCGATGCCCAGGTAGATGCAGCCCAGCGCCAAGCCCAGCGTGTAGTTGCTCAGGTGGTAGTCGGCGCGCATGGTGATGCCGGTGACCGGAATGCCGGCGAAGGCGGCCGAGAAGCTGGCCTGCGCGGCCACCCCGATGCCCAGGATCGACCAGCGGTGGTGGGGTCCGAAACGGGGGTGCGCGGCGAGGTGGGAATCGGTGATGACGGCCTCCGACACGGTCACTCCGCCGCGCTGCTGAGCGGCTGGACGGGTTGTTCCCACACCGCGAGCGCGAGGCAGCCGTTCTTGCTGCGCGGGCCGTGCACGCTGCCGGGCGGCAGCACCAGCAGGCTGTTCGCGGTGAAGACGCCCTCGTCGGTCTCCAGCTCGCCGCTGAGCACGTAGATCAGCTCGAAGCCGGGGTGGCGGTGCGGCGTCGCGGTGGCGCCGGGCAGATAGCGCACCAGCGCCGCCGCCGGACCGTTGGGGCCGGTCTGCTCGGTGCCGTAGAGGCGGTGGATCTCGGCGTTGACGCGCCCTTCGCTGCGCAGCGGCTCGAAGCGCAGCTCCTGCTCGCCGAACGACGTGCCGGGAAGGCCGGAGAACAGCCGCGGGAGATGCTCGACCAGCGAGTTGACGGACATGGTTGCTCCTCGATAGACGTGGGTGGTGGTCAGTCGCCGACGCGGCCGGCGACGCCGTCGAGCCATTTGCCGGCGTGGCGGTTCGCGGCCGCCTGGTCGCGGAAGGCGTACGTCTTGAGCAGCCAGCGCGAGCGCGCGCGCTGCGGGTCGTTGATCTCGATCTTCTCGCGGTTGTGCAGACCGTCTTGGTTGACGAAGGTGAGCAGGTCGCCGGGCAGGATGCGGTGGCGCGTCTTGGTCGCCCGCACGATCGCGTTCTTGAGCGCGAGCAGCGCGTCTTTGGCCTGTGGCGGCCCGTCCGACGCGACCGTGGTCTGCGTGTCGAAATAGCGGAAGCTGTGGTGGTTCTCGAGGATCGGGTGCACCTCGGAGGTGGTCAGGCTGCGGTTGCGGTCGCGCGAGAACACGTCGAACGCGGTGACGAAGTGCGGCCCGCGCAGCAGCTTCTGCTCCTCGTCGCTGAGCAGCGTGAGCAGGTCCCGCCCGTCGATGAAGCTGGTGTAGGTCAGGTCGCCTTCGGGGCAGCGCATGCCCAGCAGCGTGATGAAGTCGGCGCGCACGGGGTGCGCGGTGCGGTCGTTGTGAAAGGTCAGCTCGCCGTCGCTGAAGCCCGTCAGCTGTCCGCTGTACTTGTCGTGCGCGATCACGTCGGTGAAGAAATCGCCGTTCGAGCGCGTTCCGTAGGCCAGCAGCGGGGTCGCGACCAAGCGTGCGAAGAGCGCCAGCAGGGTCTCGCCGACGAACGTTTTCTTCTTGGCGTACTTGTCGGCGAGCGGGTCGCGGTGGTCGAGCAGCGGGATCTCGGGGTCGAGCGGGCAGTTGCGCAGCACGTGGGCCTCGGTCGAGCCGGACGCGCGGTCGGCCCGAATGCGCGCGCACGCGTCGGCGAAGAAGCCCGGCACGCCGCGCTCGGCCAGTTCCGCGACGGCCCGCGTGAAGGAGGAGTACTCCCGGTACGGGTTCGCGCGGACGGCATTCAGTACGTCGTACAGCTCGTCGCGTTCGGCGTCGGTGAACACGCGGCAGGGCTCCATGGCTCGCTCTTCCTCACAGGGCGTCGATGATCGGTACAAGTCGATGCAGCAGCGTTCCGCGCCGCACGCGCCGAGGCGTCGTGCGAGCCGCATGGGCGAGCTCGCGACGTCGGACGACGGGCGTTCGTGGCGGAGAACGCGGCGCCGAATCGCCGTCACGCCTGGCAGCGCAGCGGCTTTCGGTTGGGAACGGCTCAAGGATCAGCCGTCACATGCGTGTGAACGAAGCACACTTCGCTCACCATCACCCGCCCGCACACAGTACCAGTCACCCAGGACAGGTGTCAAGCGATCGTTACAAACGTCGTACGTGCGCGTGCGCGCGTGTCGCGACGTTGTGAGCGCGGTCATCGCGCACCGCGCGGCGCGCGCTGGATACAATCATTTCGCACATGTCGCGTTACTCGCGCGCTCGACAAAAGTCAGTTCGACAAGTCGTTTTTCGACAAGTCGTCTTGTCGATTCGCGCCGCCCGGCGCGCGGTGTACGACGAAACGCACGCCGCGCCGCGCGCGTCAGTAGAGCAGATACTTCGCGCGCAGCTTGTCGAACGCGCGCAGGCCGGGCTTCCAGCTCGCGGCGATCGCGTCGGGCGACTCGCCCGCGAGCAGCGCCAGGCGAACCGTGTCGGTGCCCCAGTCGCGGTCCATGATCGCCTCGTGCGCGACGTGCAGTTTGCCCTGCGCGCGCGCGGCGGCCATCAGCTCGACCGCGGTGCGGACGCTGGGAAAGGCGTGCGGATCGCTCAGGTTCAGGTAGACCCCGGCCAGCGTCTTGCCTTGCCAGAAGCCCTTGCGCGGGACCCAGGTCTGCGGCTCGAAGCCGACCCCGGGAATCGCGCGCGCGTTGAGCGCGCGCGCGTACGCGCCGGGATCGAAGCCGTAGCCGCCGGCGTACTCGAACGGGCGGTCCGTGCCGATCCCGTTGTTCACGCCCGCCTCGTCCACCAAGCCGGTTGCCAGGTACACCAGCGCGGTCGCGGCGTAGGGCATGTTGGGCGAGGTCGGGACCCAGCTCAGGCCGGTCTCGTTCCAGAGCATGTCGCGCGACCAGCCGCGCATCGGGATCACCCGCAGCGTGCAGCCGACGTGGAAGGCCTCGTTGATCAGGCGGGCCAGCTCGCCCACCGTCAGCCCGTGGCGCTCGGGGATCGGGTAGAGCCCGATGAACGACTTGAACTTGGGGTCGAGCACCGGCCCGTCGGTCGCCAGCCCGCCGATCGGGTTGGGCCGGTCGAGCACCCAGACTTCCTTACCGTACTGCGCGGCCGACTCCATCACGTAGGCCATGGTCGAAACGTAGGTGTAGGGCCGCGCGCCGACGTCCTGGATGTCGAACAGCAGCACGTCGATGCCCTCGAGCATCTGCGCGCTGGGGTGGCGGGTCTTGCCGTACAGGCTGTGGACCGGCAGACCGGTCTTGTCGTCGACCGACGAGCCGACCGTCTCGCCCGCGCCGACCGTGCCGCGGATGCCGTGCTCGGGCCCGAACAGGGCCTTGACCGCGATCCGCGGGTTGGCGTGCACCGCGTCGACCAGCGGCGTGCCGTCGGAGAGCACTCCGCTTGCGTTGGTGACGATGCCGACCCCGCGCCCGCGCAGGTCGCGCCAGGTCTCGCGCACGAAGGCGTCGTCGCCCAGCGTGACGCGCGGCGTCTTGCCCTGCGCGCGCGCCCCGCGCGGCAGGGCAAGCGCGGCGGCCGCGGCGGCGCCGGCGAGGAACGAGCGGCGGTCGGTCACACGAACTCCGGCTGGGCTTGGGGCGGAACCAGCCCCGCGCGCGCGGCGCGGGCGAAGAAGTCCTCGACCGCCGCGCGGCCCGCCTCGCCCA
>JASLGJ010000556.1 GCA_030150085.1 Candidatus Elarobacter sp.
CGTCTGAGCGGCACGATGGTCGTCAGCATGCGCCCCTACAAGGCCGACGAGATCGAGCGCGTGCGCGACGCGACGCGCCCCTACCGCGTCGCGCACGGCGAGCCGGTCGCCTGGGGCGACCCGGCGGCGCTCGGCATCGCAGACCTGGCGCGCCCGGAGTACGGCGACCCGCCGCTGCTCGAGCCCGGCGACGTGCCGGTCTTCTGGGGCTGCGGCGTCACCCCGCAGAGCGTGATCGTCGCCAGCCGCCTCCCCTTCGCGATCACCCACGAGCCGGGCCACATGTTCGTCACCGACCTGGTCCACGATCAGATGGCGTCGCACCGTTCGATGCTTGAATAGGTTAATAGAACAAGGGATCAGTTTCGGCAAGGCCGAACACCCCCAGCGCGCCTGGTCGCATAGCCGGCGCGAAAGCGAGGCACGCCGTGGGCTGCAACTGTGGGACGCAAGACTGGACCGCCACTCTCGACAAGATGCCGCCCAGGCCGCCGCGCCTGGCCGTCAAAGGCACCGCGGACTGCACGACCACGGGCTATACCAACGTGCGCCTGGAGCCGCAGCAGCCGCAGGGCATCAACCCGCGCATCCTGCTGCTGGAGCTGAAGTGGGATCCGCCGAGCGGAATCGCCGGCGACGTCATCACCCACCACCCGGTGACGTACGAAGTCAGCGATTGCCCCGACTACGACGAGGTCGAGATCGTGAACTGCGGCCTGCGGATCAAGGTCGAGGTCGTGTCCTAGCGCCCGCGCCGCGCGTGCCGCTCGTACGGTACCGACCGTCGGTCAGCTGTGCGCCGGTCCCCAGCTCGGCGCCGGCGGACGGCCTTACCGGCTGGGGACCTGCGTCTTCAGCAGATCGTCGAGGTGCAGAGCTGGCCGTCACTGCGGGTACAGGTGTTCGTCGTCGTGCACGTGGCGGTGCTGTCGGTACTCTCGGGGGCGTTGAGGGCGGGTTCTTCGCGCAGGTCGAGGTCGTCGAAGCGAAATTCGGTCGGCATCAGCTGTTCCTTTAGAAGACGGGCGAGTGCCCCGGCGTAGGCGTTTTCGCACGGTAGAACGCTACACCCGATCACCCGTTGTACGAATCCACATACGGCGCACGGTTCACTCGACCTTCGCGCCGCGCACGCGATCGCAGCCGGAC
Organism: Candidatus Elarobacter sp.; assembly: GCA_030150085.1. GTDB lineage: Bacteria > Vulcanimicrobiota > Vulcanimicrobiia > Vulcanimicrobiales > Vulcanimicrobiaceae > Vulcanimicrobium. Next base: position 1,150 of record JASLGJ010000556.1, read on the forward strand.
GAGCGCCCCACCGAACCGGGCTCGCCGAGCCGGATGCGAGCGCAACGAAGCGGTAGGAATGCGCGCGGCGATCCGGTACGCTGCGAGCGATGTCCGAGGTTCGCCCGATGGGTGCGGCCGAGTGGTCCGCGCTGCTGGTGCTCTCCGCGCTCTGGGGCGGGTCGTTCTTTTTGTTCAAGGTGCTGGTCGACGCCGGTCTGCCGCCGCTCACGATCGTGCTCGCGCGGGTCGGGATCGCGGCGCTGGTGCTGCTCGCGTTCGTGTACCTGAGCGGGCGGCGGATGCCGCGCTCGCCGCGCGTCTGGCGCGCGTTCGTCACCATGGGGGCGCTCAACAACCTGGTTCCGTTCGGGCTGATCGTGTTCGGCGAGACCGCGCTCGACAGCGGGGTGGCGGCGATCTTCAACGCCACGACGCCGATCTTCGGCGTGCTGCTGGCGCCGCTGTTCGCGCGCGACGAGCGCCTCGGCGGGCTCGAGCTCGCCGGCGTGCTGCTGGGGCTGGCGGGCGTCGCGGTGCTGATCGGCCCGTCCGCGCTGCGCGGGCTCGACCTCACCAGCGCGGCGCAGCTGGCGTGCCTGGGCGCGGCCTTCACGTACGCGTGCGCGGGCATCTACGGCCGCCGCTTCGCGGCGCTGGGCGTCGCGCCGATCGTCACCGCGGCCGGTCAGCTCTGCGGTTCCACGCTCCTCACCTTGCCGCTGGCGCTGCTGGTGGACCGGCCCTGGCACCTGCCGCCGCCGTCCGCCGCGACGGTCTGGGCCGCGCTGGGACTGGCCGTGCTCTGCACCGCGCTCGCCTACGTGCTCTACTTCCGCATCCTGGCCGCGGCCGGGGCGACCAACGTGCTGCTGGTGACCTTCCTCGTGCCGGTCAGCGCGCTGCTGCTGGGCAGCCTCGTCCTCCACGAGCGGCTGGGCTGGACCAGCGCGGCCGGGATGGGGCTGATCTTCGCCGGCCTGGCCGCCATCGACGGCCGCGCCGTGCGCCTGCTCGCCCCTCGTTCGGGGCGCGCTTGACGAAACAATTAATTCTATAGTAGCGTAACTGCGCCGACCTTTCTTCTCCTCAGCCTCGTGGAAAGCGGTAGCAGGTGAGCGCAGCGATTGCGATCGTCCGTATCTTGGCGTGCGCGCTCGTCCTTTGGGCGGGCGCGGCGGCGCGTGCTCAGGCCGAGACGGCCGTCGCGGGCGCGGGCGGCATCGCCGTGCCGCTGCTCTCCGCGCCGCCGCCGCTCGATCCCAAGGCCGACGCCGCGGCGTGGGGCGAGAGCGCCACGGTCACGCTGCCCTGGGACGTGCAGCACCAGCGCCCGGCATCCGAGCCGACCACCGCACGCCTGGCGACCGACGGCGCGCACGTCTACGTGCGCTTCGACGTGCAGCAGCGCGAGCCGCTGCTCGCGCAGCAGCGCACCAACGACGTCGGCGACGGCACCGACGACGAGGTCTGGATCGACCTCTGGCCCAACGGCAGCGCCGGCTTCTACTACCAGTTCGCGGTCACGTCGAACGGCACGCACTACCAGTACTCGTCCGAGAACACCGCCTACGCGCCGACCTGGGAGTCGGCCGGCAGCGCGCACGCGGGCGGCTTCACGGTCACGATGCGCATTCCGCTGCGCGCGCTGCGCGGCAGCGGCAACTGGAAGGCGCAGCTCGTGCGGATCGTGCGCTCGACCGGCGAGCGCCAGATCTGGAGCTACGGGCCGGCCCAGACCAACGGCGACGACGTCACCTACGCCGGCGCGCTGAGCGGGCTGACGGGCGCGGCCGCGGCCCGCCCGCGCGTCGCGCTCTACGGCCTGGGCGCGGCGGGCTCGCCGTCGGCCGGCCTGACCACCTCGCGCATGGGCGGCGACTTCTCGCTCCCGGTGACGGCCACGTCGTCGGTCTACGGCACGATCCACCCCGACTTCTCCAACGTCGAGATCGACCAGCAGACGATCTCGCCGACCGCCTACCAGCGCTCGTTCACCGAGGTGCGGCCGTTCTTCACCCAGGGCGCGAACTTCTACGAGAACTTCGACTGCGACGCGTGTCCCGGCGTCGCGCAACTCTACACGCCCGCGATCCCGACCCCGCGCGACGGCTACGCGTTCGAGGGCAAGCAGGGGCGCTTCACCTTCGCCGGCTTCGACGCGGTGGGCGACGGGCGCAGCGACGGCGCGACCGCGCTGACCTACCGCACGCCCGACTCGCACTGGCGCCTGACCGCGCAGAGCGTCGCGGCCGACATCCCGGGCGTGACCGACCACGTCGACACCGCCGGCATCTCGTACAACGACAACAAGCACGTCAGCGGCTACTTCAACTACGGCACCGACCACGGCACCAACGTGCGCGACGGCAGCCAGGCGCAGCGCTACGACGCCGGCACGTTCCTCTACACCAACACCTTCGGCTTCGCGGCCTCGATGCGCAAGGTCGGGCAGTACTACGAGCCGGTGGACGGCTTCGTGCAGCACGCCGACATCGCGGGCTACGCGCTCTACGAGAACAAGATCTGGCTCTTCAGCGACAAGTCATGGCTCAACAGCATCCAGTTCGGCGGCTTCCTGGACCGCTACCACGCCCGCACGGGCGCGCTCGACCAGACCGACAACAGCGTCTGGCTGGACGTGCTGACCCGCGGGCGGATCGACGTGCAGGGCACGGTCGGCTCGAGCTACCTGCTGCTGGACAGCGGCGTGTTCACCCCGATCTCGCAGAACGGAATCAGCGCGACCTGGCACAGCGGCACCGCCAACAGCCCGGGCAGTAACGGCTACCACGGCTCGTCGTCGACCCCTACGACAATCGCCTACAACGCGGGCCGCTTCGGCCCGGGCCGGGTCGAGTCGTGGACGCGCAGCTCGACGATGGTCGCCGGGCCGCGCGGCACGCTCGGCCTGGAGCTGGACGACACGCGCGCCTACGAGGACGCCGGCCCGACCAACGTGCAGTGGCTCGAGCGGCTGGGCTACACCTACGCGACGGGTGCGAACTCGTCGTTCGCGCTGGGCGTGCGGCGCATCATCGGCACCCCGCCGGTGCTCGACGCGCGGAGCCTCCCGGCGTTCACCAGCGCTTGGAACCTGACGTTCGCCTACCACCGCCGCCTGCCGCACGACGAGCTGTACGTCGCCTACGGCGACGCCAGCCAGCTCTCGACCCTGCCCCAGTTCGTGCTCAAGCTGATCCACTATTTCGGCGCCGAGAAGGGCACCTAGCGCGCGGGCTGCGGAACGACCCGGTAGGCGCCGATCTTCTGGTTGGGGTCGAGGCGCAGCTCGACCCGCATCGTGCCCTTGTCGAAGGCGGCCTCGTAGTCGTAGCGGCCCTTGTCGGGCTCGCTGCCGAGCGGCTTGAGGCCCTTGTACGCGCCCAGGGCGTGCATCTTGTCGGAGAGGTCGCCGAGCGAGGCCCGCGTGACCTGGGCCTTGAGCGCGTCGTCGAAGCGCGCGGTGGTGCGCTCGAGGTCGACGTCGTAGACCGCGCGCGTCGTCTGGTCGGCCAGCGCCTGCGGGTCGTCGCTCTTGGGCGCGCAGGCGGACGCCGCGAGCGCGAGCGCGAGCGCGGCGAGAACGGCGCGGGCGCGCACCGCCTTAGAGCGCGCCCCAGCCGTACGAGGTGCCGCTGTTCGCGATCTGGCGCGTGGCCGCGGCCGGGCGCTGCTCGACGCGCGCGCCCGCGACGAGCGGGCGGTAGGCCGGGCGGGCCTGCGCGGCGGCGACGTGCTGGGCGTGCGCGCGGCTCTGCGAGAGCGCGAGCTGGTGGCGCAGGCGCAGCACTTCCTGGTGCTGCACCGCGACCTCGTGGCGGTAGCCCTGCACCAGCGCCGCCTCGTGCGCGTAGGCCGCGCGCTCGGACTCGTACGCCGCCTCGGCGTTCGACGCGGCGGCCTGGGTCTGGGCCTGGCGGCGGTCGTACTCGGCGTACTTCTGGTGCACCTTGCGGTTGTGGTTGATGATCAGCAGCGTCGCGGCGGCGCCGCCCAGGATGATGTTGCGGGTGCTGGCGGCGCCGTCGGCGAGGGCCGGCGCGGCGGGGAGCGCGGTCGCCGCGAGGGCCGCGCTCAGCGAGAGGCAGGCAAGCCGGTGCTTCATCGTCATGTTCCTCGTCACGTCAGTACCCAACGCACCGCCGTTTTCCGACGTCGCGGGCGGGCGCCCGGCGTGCGCGCGCTCACTCCTCCGGCGCACGGCCGCCCTCGCAGCGCGTTCGCGCTAG
>JASLGJ010000563.1 GCA_030150085.1 Candidatus Elarobacter sp.
TGGTTGCGCCAGCTGCTGCCGCTGGCGAAGAGCACCTTGCCCGACGGCAGCATCATCGCGTGGACCGTCTGCATGCCCAGGACCGAACCGATCGCCGCGCCGTCGGCGCGCGGGACGACGGTGTCCCAGCGGCCGTACCGCGCGGGATCGGTATTTCCGTACACCTTGCCGGTACTCGAGCTGGAAGCCGGCGCCGCGGCGCGCGACGCCGGCGCGCACACGGCGATGACGATCAGCGGCAGCACGCAGACGCGAAGAACCTGCTGCAGGATCCTCGGAAATTGCATATCTCACCCCGTGGAAAGACCGGCCGAGCACGATCGCGCAGCGACCGCACCAACACCCAGATAGCTTGGAGTCGTTCCGGGATGCGCGTTAGCGCCGAACGGCGGCGATCCTGCGCCCGGTGCACGACGCGACGGCGGCTGCGCGATCGTTGACCTGGTCCAGGGTCTCGCCGCCGGACCCTTGCGCCAGCGGCCGCTCCAGCAGCGCCGGCGCCTCGGAGCCGGGCGCGACGGCGCAAACACCACCGTAGACGGCTACGGTCATGCGAAATGCCCTCGGGACTTGGCGGTTAGATCGATGCCTCGATTGCCGGGCCGAGGTCGTTGTTCTCCTCGATTCGCAGCATGCGCACGTCGCGCGCGACCGCCGCGAACCAGGGCAGCTCGCGGCTCAGCCGCTGCGCGGTCAGCACGCACGTCACCGGGTTCACCGTGTCGTCACCGAAGTACACGCTGCCCTGGCGCCAGACGAAGCCTTCGGCTTCGAGGATGCGCCGCACGTCGCGGTAGCCGTTCTGCCACGAAGCGGCGGGATAGTGCTCTTGGAGCAGTTCCGTGTCGAGGTCGAATGCGATCGCGTACATCGTCGTCCGGTTGGGCGGGGGCGGCAACGGGGCGAAGAGATCTTCGCTCGCGTGCGCGGACGCATCGGCCATCATGGCCGAAGCGTACCACACCCCACCTTCACGCGCCAAAGCTCCTCGACAAGGCCCGGACCGAAAACGAACGAGCCCGAAGACATGCGGTCTCCGGGCTCGTAGTGGTAGCGCCAACGGGAGTTGAACCCGTCTCTCCGCCTTGAAAGGGCGGCGTCCTAACCGATAGACTATGGCGCCCTGAGGGACCGCTTCCCATACGACGTCCGAGCCTCGAATGCCCGCCGAAGCGGGCGGCTCGGGCCCCGCAGGGCCCGAACGCGACGGATTCGCCGCAGGCGAATCCACTAGGCCCGGCTGGATTCGAACCAGCGCGCGACCAGTTATGAGCCGGCTGCTCTACCGCTGAGCTACGGGCCCGTAGCCCCTAGCCCTTCGACAGGGCGACGAAGGCACTCTTCCCGGGGTAGCGGGCGATCCGGCCCAGGTCCTCGGCGATCCCCATCAGGCGGTTGTACTTCGCGACCCGGTCGCTGCGGGCCAGCGAGCCGGTCTTGATCTGGCCCGCGCCGGTCGCCACCGCCAGGTCGGCGATGGTGGTGTCCTCGGTCTCGCCGGAGCGGTGCGAGATCACGGTCCGGAAGCCCGCCTTGTGCGCCGTCTCGACCGCGTCGAGGGTCTCGGTCAGGGTCCCGATCTGGTTGACCTTGATCAGGATCGCGTTGGCGCTGCGCTCGCGGATGCCGCGCTCGAGCCGCTCGACGTTGGTCACGAACAGGTCGTCGCCGACGAGCTGCACGCGCGCGCCCAGGCGCTGGGTCAGGAGCTGCCAGCCCTCCCAGTCGTCCTCGCCCAGGCCGTCCTCGATCGAGACGATGGGGTACTTGTTGACCAGGCCCTCGTACAGCCCCACCATCTCGGCCGAGCTCAAGGGGTGGTCGTCGGGCTTGTGCGGCCAGTACTTGCCGTCGCGGAAGAATTCTTGCGAGGCCGGGTCGAGCGCGATCGCGACGTCCTCGCCGGGCGCGTAGCCGGCGGCTTTGATGGCGTCGACGAGCATCTGCAGCGCCTCGTCGATCGAGTCGAGCCGCGGGGCGTAGCCGCCCTCGTCGCCGACGAGCGTCGGCTGGCCGGCGTCGTGCAAGAGCTTGCCCAGGGCGTGGAAGACTTCCGAGCCGTAGCGCACCGCGTCGGCCATCGTCTCCGCGCCGACCGGCACGATCATGCACTCCTGGAACTGCAGCGCGCCCTCGGCGTGCTTGCCGCCGTTGATCAGGTTCATCATCGGCACCGGCAGCGTCGCCGCCGACGGCCCGCCCAGGTAGCGGTAGAGCGGCACGCCCAGCGACACCGCCGCCGCGCGCGCGACCGCGAGCGACACGCCCAGCAGCGCGTTGGCGCCCAGGTTGGCCTTGTTGGGCGTGCCGTCGAGCTCGATCAGGGTGCGGTCGATCTCGCGCTGCGCGGTCGCGTCCATGCCCTCGATCGCCGGGCCGACGATCTCGTTGACCGCCGCGACGGCCTTGAGCACGCCCTTGCCGCCGTAGCGCGCCTTGTCGCCGACGCGCTTCTCGACCGCCTCGTGCGCGCCGGTCGAGGCGCCCGAGGGCACCATCGCCTCTTCGACCGCGCCGAACGAGGTCGCGACGGTGACCGCGACGGTGGGGTTGCCGCGCGAGTCGAGGATCTCCCGCGCGCGCACGCTCTCGATCAGGGGGCGGCCGCCGCCGCGCAGCGATTCGATCGACACTCTACACCATCTCCACTTATTTCGCGGCGAGCCACTCGCCCAGCACGTGCGGGCGCGCGAACAGCTCGGAGTCGCGGAAGAAGATCTTGACCTCGCGCTCGGCCGAGGCGGGCGAGTCGGAGCCGTGCACCAGGTTGCGCCCGATGGTCTGGCCGTAGTCGCCGCGGATCGTGCCCGGCGCGGCCTTGATCGGGTTGGTCGCGCCGATCGTCGAGCGGCAGCCCTCGATCGCGTCCTCGCCCTCGATCACCATGGCGACGATCGGGGTCGCGGTGATGTACTCGACGAGCCCGGCGAAGAACGGCTTGCCGTCGTGCTCGGCGTAGTGCTGTTTCGCCTGCTCCGGCGTGACCTGCATGAGCTTGAGCCCGAGGATCACGTAGCCGCGCCGCTCGAAGCGCGCGAGGACTTCGCCCACGAGGCCGCGCACCACCGCGTCGGCTTTCGCGAGAATCAAGGTTCGTTCGACTGCCATAGCGGAGGGGTGATACGTGCCGGATGACCTCGCACCTCTCCTGGACGCCGCGCGCGTGCGCTCCGCGCTGGCCGGAACGCGCTTCGCCGACGTGCGCCCGCTCGCGCGCACCGCGAGCACCAACGACGACGCGGCCGCGCTGCTGGGCGATCCCGCGGCGGCCGGTGCGACCTTGGTCGCAGAGTTCCAGAGCGCCGGGCGCGGGCGCAAGGCCGGCCGGAGCTGGATCGCGCCGCCCGGCAGCGCGCTGCTGTTCAGCACCATCCTGCCCCTGCCGGTGGCGGCCGAGGCGCTCTGGGCGGTGCCGTTCTGGACCGCGCTGGCGGTGGCCGACGGGGTCGAGGCGGGCTGCGGGGTGCGGCTCGACCTGCGCTGGCCCAACGACCTCGACCTGAACGGGCGCAAGGCCTGCGGCATCCTCTGCGTCTCGCGCGTCGCGGGCGAGGAGGCCCAGGTCGCCTGCGGGGTCGGGCTCAACGTCCGCCGCCCGCCCGCCGCCGAGCTGGCCGCCATCGACCCGCCCCCGGCCTACCTCTCGGACGCCGCGCCGCACGCCGGCCGCGAGGAGGTGCTGGCCGGGATCCTGGGCGCGATGGACGCGCTGGCGGACGTGCTCGACCGGCCGGGCGAGGTCGCGCGCGCCTGGGAGGAGCGGGCCGGCCTGCGCGGGCGGCTCTACCGGCTGCGGCTCGACGCCGGCGGCGGCCTGGTCGCGGGCCGGGCCCTGCGGCTGGACCCCGAGGGCGGCCTGGTGCTGGAGGCGGACGGGCGCGAGCGGGTCGTCCACCTGGCCGACGCGCGGGTGATCGGTAGCGGCTAGCGCGCGGGTGGTCGGCTAGGGGCGGTTGGCCCGGCTGCGGCGCTCGCAGGTCTCGCAGAAGTGCGAGTACTTGTTGTCGGTGGCGAAGACCGAGTTCGAGTAGTACATCGCGCAGCGCGCGTTGTAGCAGTGCTTGAGCGCCAGCGCGTGGCCGATCTCGTGCACGCTCTCCTTGAGCAGGCGCTGGAAGAGCGCGTTCTCGTCGGGCGGGTCGCCGTAGAACTCCGAGCGCAGGCGGTGCAGCGACACCGCGGCGCAGCGCTGGGTCTCGCTGGCCGAGCCGAACACGAACTGGTGCGAGGTCTTGTAGAGGTCGAACTCGGTGATCCCGAGGATCAGCTCGTCGCGCCCCTCGTGCACGGCCGCCAGGCGCGTCGCCAGCGAGCCGAAGAAGAGCTGGCCGCGGGTGCTGTTGAGCGCGCTCTTGGGCACCGCCACGGCGGCGCGCACGATGCACGTCGCGAGGAAACGCTCCTCGAGACAGAGCGCGAGCCGGGTCAGCAACCCGGGGTCGATCGCATTGATCGGGACGATGCTGATCTCACGCACCTCGAACGCGGGTTCGGTTCGCGCGCGGGGCGGTCCTGGGCGGGGAGCGAAGCGCGCGCGATGCGAGCGGTGACTGCGGCCCAGATGCGGGCCATCGACGCGGCGGCGGTCGCGCGCGAGGGCGAGATCGCGCTGATGCGGCGCGCGGGCGCGGCGATCGC
>JASLGJ010000583.1 GCA_030150085.1 Candidatus Elarobacter sp.
TGCTGGCGGAGCTGGCCCCGCGCTCGGCCGTGCTCGTCCCGCTCCGCTTCGGCGCCGGCGCGCGCGGGCTGGTGGTGCTGGCCGGCGGGGGCGAGCGCGGCCTGGGCCCGACCGAGCGCAGCGTGGTGGCGATCCTGGCCCGCCGGGCCGCGGCCGCGATCGAGAGCGCGCGGATGCACCGGCGCGAGAAGCGCATCGCCGACGAGGTCCAGCAAGCGCTGCTGCCCAGCGCCCTGCCGCAGGTACCGGGTTACGCCTTCGACGCGGTGTACTCGCCCAGCGAGCGCGACGTCGAGGTCGGCGGCGACTGGTTCGACGCCTTCGCGCTGCCCGACGGGCGGGTCGTGATCTCGGTCGGCGACGTGTTCGAGCACGGGCTGCACGCGGCGGTCGTGATGTCCTCGATCCGCCACGGCTTGCGCGTGCTGGCGCTGCAGCAGTCGCAGCCCGACCGCATGCTGCAGGTGATCGGCGACGCGCTCGCGCGCGACTATCCCGAGGCCTCGGCCAGCGCGGTGGTGGCGCTGCTCGACCCCTCCGCGCAGACCCTGACCTACGCCGTCGCCGGCCATCCCAGCCCGCTCCTGCGCACGCCCGACGGCGAGGTCCACGCGCTGCACGGCAGCGGCGTGCCGCTGGGCGTGCGCGGCGGCGTGACGCCCAACGTGCAGACCGTCGGGCTGCCGCTGGGTGCGCTGCTGGTGCTCTACACCGACGGGCTGGTCGAGGCCACCCGGGGCGACGCGCTCGACGCCGAGCAGCGCTTGCGCGGCGTGCTGCGCGACGGCGCGCTGGTGCGCGACCCGCACCCCGCCGAGCGCATCAAGCGCAGCGTGCTCGAGCGCGGCGGCGCCGACGACGTGGCGGTGCTCACGGTGCGGGTGCGCTCGAGCATCCCGCGCCGCGCCCCCGGCGCGCTGGCGCCGCAGTGGGTGTTCCGGGCGGACGACGCGCGCTCGGCCGAGGACGCCCGCGCGGGCTTCATCGCGTTCTTGAAGACGCGGGGCGTGCCCGACGCCAACTACGCCGCCGCCGAGCTGGTCTTCGGCGAGCTGATCGGCAACGTCGTGCGCCACGCGCCCGGCCCGATCACGATCGAGCTGGACTGGGAGAAGGACGACCCGGTGCTGCACGTGATCGACCGCGGGCGGGCCTTCGACGCGCGCGCCGCGCTGCCCGAGGACGTGATGAGCGAGAGCGGGCGCGGGCTGTTCCTGGTCTCGGTGCTGACCGACGACTTCGCCGTCACCTCGCTGCCCGACTACGGCAACCACACCCGCGTCAAGCTGCGCATCGAGCGCCTCGAGGAGATCGCCGACGATAGCCCGGCGGCTCGCGCGTAGCGCGAACGCGACGGGTTCCGGCGCAGCCGGAACCCACTAGAGCGCCGGGTTCTCGCCGCCTTCCTCGAGCGCGGCGCGCAAGGCGGCGCGCAGCTGCTCGAACTCCGGGCGGGTGCTGGTGCTCTGCTCGCCCAGCGCCTCGATCGCGGTCAGGACGCGGCGCGCCTGCGCCTTGTCGAGCGCGACGTAGAGCGTGCGGGCCAGCTCCTCGTCGAGCCGCTCGACCGCGCGCTTGGCCATGTTCGCCTGGCCGAACGAGTACGCGTGGTGGCTGGCGTTCCCGAGCAGTTTGAGCTCCGACTCGAGCCAGTCGCGATAGTCCTTGAGCAAGGCGTCCTCCGGCGCGCGCTGAATTCGAGCGCGCTGTGAGCGATGAATTCGTACGGGTGGCGCACGTCGCCGACATTGCCGAGGGCACTGCCGTGCCGGTCCAGGTCGGCGGCCGTGAGGTGGCCTTGTTCCACGTCGACGGGGCTTTCTATGCCTTGCGCAACCGCTGCCCGCACCAGGGCGGGCCGCTGTGCGAGGGCCAGATCGAGGATGCGACCGTGACCTGTCCCTGGCACGCCTGGACCTTCAAGCTCGCCGACGGCAAGATGCTGGCCGGCTTCTCGCGCGTCGACACCTACGACGTGCGGGTCGAGGACGGCCAGGTCGCCGTGCGCGCGGTCCCGCGCCCGCGCCCGCCGCTGGGCAGATGACCGAGTCCACGGCGGACTTCGTGCGGGTCGCGCGGGCCGCCGACGTCGCGCCCGGCCAAGCCGTCACGGTCACCGTCGGCGGGCGCGAGCTGGCGCTGTTCCACCTCGAGGGCCGCTTCTACGCCTGCGAGAACGCCTGCCCGCACCAGGGCGGCCCGCTCTGCGAGGGCTGGACCCAGGGCGCCAGCGTGACCTGTCCCTGGCACGCCTGGACCTTCGATCTGGAGACCGGGACGCTGGGCGACGAGCGCGAGCCGGTCCTCGACGTGTTCGAGGTGCGGGTCGAGGAGGGCGAGGTCATGGTGTCGCGCACGCCGCGGGCGGCGCCGCGCTAGAGCGCGCCCCCACCGGCAGCGTCAGGCGCAGGCTGACCGTGGAGGGCGGGCCGAGCCGGTCGACGCTGGTCAGGTAGACCTTGTCGGTCAGGTTGTCGACCGCCAGCGAGAGGGCCGTGCCGTCGGCTCCGCGCAGGGTCAGCCGGCCGCCGACCAGGAACGCGCTGCCCAGCGGCTGGCGCTCGAGGTCGTCGGAGAAGGTCGGGCCGCTGTACGAGAACTGCAGCGCGCCGGTCAGCGCGCGCACGGTGCGCTCGACGTCCAGCGAGGCCGCGCCGTCGGGCACGTAGGCCAGCCGCTTGCCGATCTGGAGGGGCGAGCCGACGGTGACCCGGGCGTGCTGGTCGGTGGCGAAGGCCCGCACCCGCGCGCACGGCCCGCCCCGCTCGTACTCGGCGGTGAACGCGTCGCTGGCGGTGCGGCCGAAGTTGGCCCGCTGCTGGACCGTCGGGCTGACGGTCCGAAAGCCGATCGCGTTGTCCACCCGCGTGCCGGTGTAGTCGAGCGCCAGGCGCGCCCCGGGGCTGACCACGTCGAAGCCGAGCTGGGCCGAGCGGCTGCGCTCGGGCACCAAGTTGGGATTGCTCTGCTGGAGCACCGTGCCGACCCGGAAGCTGCGCACCAGCTCGTTGAGGTACGGGGCGCGCAGGCCGGTCCCGAAGGCGGCCCGCAGGGCGGTCGCGCGCGAGGCGTCGTAGCGCAGGGCCAGGCGGGGCGAGAGCGCGGCCGCGTCGCGCTTGCCCAGGGCCTCGGTGTGGATGGCGTCGTAGCGCGCGCCCAGGATCGCGCCCAGCCGCCCGTCCCAGGTCCGCTGCACGGCCAGCCCGTCGAGCCGCTGCGTGCCCGAGACATCGCTCTGGATCACGTCGGCCGCGGTGAGCTGGTCGCTGCGCCCGGTCACCAGGCGGCGCTCCGCCACCAGGGCCAGGTCGCCCCCGCCCAGCGGGCGGTCCCAGCGCGCGCGCAGCCCGGCGTCCGAGGTCGGGACGTGCTGGGTGTAGAGCAGCGCGCCGGGCGCGGTCGGGATGCGGTCGGCCAGGTTGACCACCGAGGTCGAGCGCCCGAAGGCGGTCAGGGCGAAGGTCGCCGCGCCGCTCTGGGTCCAGGTCGCGGCGGCCTGGCGCAGCGAGCGCGAGAAGCCGTCGTTGGGGCGGCCGTCCTGCTGCGCGTCGTCGCTCGCCAGCAGGTCGAGGTCGAGCGCGGCGCGCGGGCCGCCCCGGCGCAGGCGCAGGTGGGCGGTGTCGGCGGTGGAGATCGCGGGCCGGTCCACCGCCGTGGTCTGGCCGGGCGGGACGACGCCGTAGGTCAGCCGGCGGGTGGCCAGGGTCAGCGCGGTCGCCAGGTCGCCCAGCGCGCCGCTCGCGGCGTAGGTGGCGCCGCCCCGGCCGGCGTCGCCCGCCGTCAGGCTGAGCG
>JASLGJ010000008.1 GCA_030150085.1 Candidatus Elarobacter sp.
CCCGCGCAGCGCGGGTTCGCCGCCGCGCGGGCCGAGATCGAGGCCGTCTTGGCGCGCCCGCGGGCGAGCGCCGAGGCGCCGATGCGCGAGGCGATCGACGAGGTGGACGTCGCGCTCGACGGCCTGCTCACCAGGCTCGATCAGACCGACGTGCTGACCGCCGAGCACTCGCGCGCGGTCGCTTCCTGGTGCGCGCGCCTGGGCAAGCGCCTCGCGTTCTCCAAGCCGGAGATCCTGCACCTGACCCGGGCCGGGCTCGTGCACGACATCGGCAAGGTGACGACGCCGCTCGCGATCCTCAACGCGCCGCGCCGGCTCGACGACGCCGAGATGGCGATCATGCGCGACCACGCGCGGGCCGGCGCGGCGATCGCCGAGGAAGTGCCGCTGATCGTGCCGTTCATCCCGGCGATCCGCAACCACCACGAGCGTTTCGACGGCAGCGGCTATCCCGACAAGCTGAGGTTCGAGACGATTCCGCGCGTGGCGCGGATCGTCGCGGTCGCCGACGCCTTCAACGCGATGATCGGGCGGCGCCCGTACCGCCCGCCGCTCGCGCCGTCCGAAGCGCTGGAGCGGCTGACCGCGGGGCGCGGCGACCAGTTCGATCCCGACATCGTCGACGCGATGGTCGACGTCGTCACGAACCGCGCGTAGCCACAGGAACGCCGGGCCGCCCTGAGAACGTCGGCCTCGTGCTGACCCCCGCCGCTCCCCCGCAAGCCGTCCCGGTCTACTCGGGCTTCGACTACGTCACCGTCGACGCCCGGCGCCGGCGCGTCTACGCCGCGCACTCGGGCTCGCGCGCGCTGCTGATCGCCGACGCCGACTCGGGCTCGGTCGTGGGGCAGGTTCGCGTCGGGCAGGTGCACGGCGTCGCGGTCGATCCGGCCAGCGGTCACGTCTACGTCGGCACCGGCGACGGCCAGGTGAGCGAGGTCGACCCGGTCGCGCTCAAGGTGCTCGGCCGCCTCGACGTCGGCGGCTCGGTCGACGCGATCGCCTACGACCCCGGCAACGGCCGCATCTACGCCGACGAGGACGACGGCACGAGGATCTGGGTGGTCGACGCGAAGACGTTCAAGCTGCTCAAGACGATCGCGATCCCCGGCCACAAGCCGGAGTACCTGGCGATCAATCCCAAGACGCACGAGGTCTACCAGAACATCGACTCGGACTCCGAGATCGCGGTGATCGACCCCGCCACGATGAGCGTGTCGCGCACGATCGCGACGCCCGAGATCAAGCACAACCACCCGCTGCAGTACGATCCCGGCTACGACCAGATCGTGGTCGCGGGCGGGGGCGTGATGAGCGCCTACGCACCCGGCGGCGCGAAGCTCGGCCAGCTCGCGGTGGGGCGCTTCGACCAGTGCGACCTCGACCCGACCCAGCACGTGATCGCCTGCGCGGGCGACGGCGGGATCGCCCGCTTCACCCTGCGCCGCGGCGCGGCGCCGGCGCCGCTCGACCGGGTCGCGGTCGATCCCGGCGTCCACACTAACGCGATCGATCCCAAGACGCACGCGGTGTTCGCGGTCTGGGGCGACCGCGACGGCAAGGGCGACTTCGTGCAGAAGTTCACCCCGCAGGCCGCGGCCGGCCCTTGACGGGCCGCCCCATAGTCTGGTACGGTGCCCCGCATGGGCCTTCGCTGTACGGCGATGATGATGCGCGCCTCCCGCGAGGGACGGTGTAGCTCGTCGTCGCCCTGAGAGGCGGCCCCGGGACTACAGCGGCCCTCGCCAACCGGCGGGGGCTTTTTTCGTACCTGCGCTCCACGCATTCGTGAAGGAGACCCACGATGAGCAGCACCCTCGATCCCGCCGCGCAGCGCGGCTTCGACACCGTCGCGCTGCACGGCGGCCACGGCGGCGACCCGGCCACCAAGTCGCGCGCCGTGCCGATCTACCAGACGACCTCGTACACCTTCGACGACACCGCGCACGCCGAGCGGCTCTTCGCGCTGCAAGAGTTCGGCAACATCTACACCCGCATCATGAACCCCACCACCGACGTGCTCGAGCAGCGGCTCGCGGCGCTCGAGGGCGGGGTCGGCGCGCTCGCGCTCGCCAGCGGCCAGGCCGCCAACGTGTACGCGATCCTCAACCTGGCGCGGGCCGGGGACCACGTCGTCAGCGCGGCGGCGATCTACGGCGGAACGCACAACGCGTTCGTCCACACCCTGCCGCGCTTCGGGATCGAGACCACCCTGGTCGACGCGCGCGATCCGGCCAAGGTCGCGGCCGCGATCCGGCCTACCACCAAGGCGGTGTACGCCGAGACGATCAGCAACCCGCGCGTCGACGTGCTCGACGTCGAGGCGCTGGCGAAGGTCGCGCACGATGCGGGCATTCCGCTGGTCATCGACAACACGATCGCCACGCCGTACCTGCTGCGCCCGATCGAGTACGGCGCCGACGTCGTCGTTCACTCGGCGACCAAGTTCATCGGCGGCCACGGCACGACGATCGGCGGCGCGCTCGTCGACGCGGGTACCTTCGACTGGGCCAAGTCGGGCAAGTTCGCCGACTTCACCGAGCCCGACGCGTCGTACCACGGCGTGAAGTACGTCGAGGCGTTCGGCAACCTGGCCTACATCATCAAGGCCCGGGTGCAGCTGCTGCGCGACATCGGCGCGGCGCTCTCGCCGTTCAACGCCTGGCTCTTGCTGCAGGGCATCGAGACGCTCGGGCTGCGGGTCGAGCGCCACAGCGCGAACGCGCTGCGCGTCGCGCAGGCGCTCAAGGACCATCCCAAGGTGCTGTGGGTGAGCTACCCGGGCCTGCCCGGCGACCCGGCCTACGACCTGGCGCGGAAGTATCTCCCCAAGGGCGCGGGCGCGGTGCTGTCGTTCGGCGTCAAGGGCGGGGCGAGCGCGGCGCGCGGGGTGATCGACCGGCTCGAGCTGTTCTCGCTGCTGGCCAACATCGGCGACGCCAAGTCGCTCGCGATCCATCCCGCCTCGACCACCCACCAGCAGCTCTCGCTGGCCGACCAGATCGCCTGCGGCGTGAGCGAGGACGGGATCCGGCTCTCGATCGGCCTGGAGTCGATCGACGACATCCTGGCCGACCTGACCGGCGCGCTCGACGCGGCCTAGCTCCGCTGGTTGCCGCAATCGCGGCGGCGCGCGAGACCGACGTGCGGATCGGCGCGCTCGAGCTGAGCTCGGGCGCGACCCTTCCGGACGCCGTCCAGCGCGTCACGCTGCACGGCGCGGACCCGCTCCCCGACGGCTCGAACGTCGCCTTCGCCCCGCACGCGCTGACCGGCTCGTCGCGGGTGGCCGACTGGCGGGGCGGGCTGATCGGCCCGGGCGCGCTGTTCGACCCGGCGCGCTGGTGCGTGGTCGGGATCAACGCGCTGGGAAGCTGCTACGGTTCGACCGGGCCGCTCTCGCCCGCACCCGACGGCCGGCGCTGGGGCCCGCGCTTTCCGCTCGTCACGGTGGCCGACATGGTCGCCGCGCAGCGGCGCGCGCTGCGCGCGCTGGGCATCGAGCGGCTGGCGGTCGTCATCGGCGGCTCGCTGGGCGGCTTCCAGGCGCTGCACTGGGCGCGCGCGCACCCGGACGAGGTCGGCCACGCGGTCGTGGCCGGCGCGTACGACCACCTGCGCGCGCAGGGGATCGCGCAGAACGCCAACGCGCGCGCCGCGATCGCGCTCGACCCGGCCTTCCGGCGCGGCTGGTACGCGAGCGCGCCGCGCGAGGGTTTGGGGCTGGCCCGCGCGATCGCGACGCTGACCTACAAGAGCGAAGCGCTGTTCGAGCGGCGCTTCGCCAACCGCCCCGACCGGCGCGGCGCGGCGCGCTTCGACGTGGAGGGCTATCTGGCGTACCAGGGCGAGCGCTTCGCCGAGCGGATCGACGCCAACGCCTACGTGGCGCTGACCCGCGCGATGGACCGCTTCGACCTGCGCGGCCGCGAACGGCCCGCCGGCGCGACCCGGCTGACGTTCGTCGGCATCGAAGGCGACCAGCTCTTCCCGCCCGAGCACGTGCGGGCGTGCGCGCTGCGCTGGCGCGCGGCGGGCTGGAACGCGGTCTACCGCGAGCAGCGCAGCGACCACGGTCACGACGCCTTCCTGGCCGAGGCGGAAACCTTGGGAGCGCTGGTGCAACCAGCGGGATGATCCCGCTCTCGCACGTGCTCGCGTTCGCGCTCGCGCTCGCCGTGGCCGGCTGCGCGCACGGCGGCGGCGATGGCCTGGGCGCGAAGCCGCTGGTCGTCGTGCGCGCCATTGCGCCCGCGACGCTGGACCCGCTGCTGCTCTCGGGGCCGGCGGCCTCGGACGTCGGGCCGCTGCTGTTCTCGTACCTGCTCACCACCGATGCGAGCGGGCGGCTCGCGCCCGATCTGGCCGTGCGCGTGCCGTCGCTCGCCAACGGCGACATCGCGCCCGACGGGCGCACGATCACCTACCGCCTGCGGCGCGGGGTGCGCTGGCACGACGGCACGCCGTTCGGCGCGCGCGACGTCGTGGCGACCTACCGCGCGGTGATGGACGGGCGCAACCCCGTGCCCTCGCGGCTGGGCTTCGACCAGGTCGCCGAGATCCGCGCGCTCGGCGAGGCCGCCGTGCGGGTCCGGCTGCGCGCGCCGTTCGCGCCGTTCTTGAGCTATTTCTTCGCGGCCGAGAACTACCCGGTGCTGGCGGCGCACCTGCTGGCGCGGCACGGCGCGCTGCGGAACACGCCGCTCGACGACGCACCGGTCGGGACGGGCCCGTACCGGCTGCGCGCCTGGCGGCGCGGCGAGCTGCTCTCGCTCGCAGCGAATCCGAGCTACTTCCGCGGCGCGCCGCACGTCGCGCGGCTCGACCTGCGCTTCGCCGCCGACCCGCAGGCCGCCGCGAACGCGCTGCGCGCGGGCGACGCGCAGGCCCTGCTCGGGATCGACCCGCTGGTCGCCCAGGAGCTGCGCGGCGACGCGCGCTTCGCGGTCACGGCGACCCCGGTGTTCGGCGTCGAGGAGCTGCTGTTCCAGACCCGCGACCCCGCGCTGCGCGATCCCGCGGTGCGGCGGCGCATCGTCGCGGCGCTGCGCCTCGAGCGCGACGTTGCCGTCGCGAGCCGCGGGTTGCTCGACACGCGCGATGCGAACGCGGGCTTGTGGACCTGGGCGACCGTGCCGCCGGCCTTGCCGGCGAACCGGCCGTTAAGTGCGCCGCGGTCGCGAGCCGCGGACACGCCCGCGCCTGCCGTGGCATCGCACCGCAGTCCGCCGCTGCCGGCGCGGCTGACGCTCGCCTACGACGGCTCGCGCGTCCTCGACCGGGTCCTCGCCACCACGCTGCAGGACGATGCGCGAAGGGCCGGGCTGGCGCTCGTGCTGCGCGGCTATGCGCCGCAGCAGTTCGGCGCGACGGCCGACGCGCGCGGTCCGCTCGCGAGCGGGGCGTACCAGCTCGCGCTGCGGGCCGAGGTCACCGGCGCGGACCCCGAGACGTCGTGGCTGCTGGCCTGCGACCAGATCCCGCCGCCGGCCGGCTGGAACTTCCCGCGCTGGTGCGCGCCCGAGGTCGACCGCGCCTTGCGCGCGGGCCTGAGCACGTTCGACCAGCGCCGCCGGGCCGCCGCGTACGCCGCGATCCAGCGCCGGGTCGCGCGCGAGGTGCCGTTCGTGCTGCTCTGGCGCGCGCGCTCGTTCGACGCCACCGTGGCCGGGCTGGAGCGGCCCGAGCGCAACCCGGACAGCGCGTTCCTGGGCGTCGAGCGCTGGCGGCTCGGTTCGATTTCGGCTCGCCCCCTTGCGCCCCGGCCGGTCGCCGTGGTACCGTTCGCC
The DNA here is from genome assembly GCA_030150085.1 of Candidatus Elarobacter sp. Classification (GTDB taxonomy): domain Bacteria; phylum Vulcanimicrobiota; class Vulcanimicrobiia; order Vulcanimicrobiales; family Vulcanimicrobiaceae; genus Vulcanimicrobium. Next base: position 5,790 of record JASLGJ010000008.1, read on the forward strand.
CCATGACCGCGCTGCCCATGATCGCTTCGATCATGACGACGACGATGACGACCCTCCGCGAGGGACCGTCCGCATCGTCGTCGCCCTGACGCGGCGCACACGATGACGAAGACGGCCCTCGCGAAAGCGGGGGCCGTTTTCATATTCCGTTCCAATCGCCACGACGTCGTTCCGGCGCCGTCAGCATCGCAACCGCAACAGAAAGGCCCACCGTGGAAACCGTCGCCCGCGTCCTGTGCTCGTCCGATTCCGTCCCCGTCGCGGCGGCCGGCACGACCGCGCGCCCGCGCGGCGTGGGCCTGCTGGGCTGCGGCACCGTCGGCGCGGGCGTGGCGCGGCGGCTGCTGGCTTCGCACCCGGGCCTGCTGCGCGCGATCGCGGTGCGCCGGCCGGAGAAGCCGCGCGCCGTCGCATGGGATTCGTACGCGAGCGATCCGTTCGCGCTGGTCGACGACCCGGCGCTCGGGGTGATCGTCGAGTGCATCGGCGGCCTGGGGCTGGCGCGCGAGCTGGTGCTGCGCGCGATCGCGCGCGGCAAGGACGTCGTCACCGCCAACAAGGACCTGATCGCGACCGAGGGCCCGTGGCTGGCGGCGTTCGCGGCCCGCACCGGCGCGTCGCTGTGCTACGAGGGCGCGGTCGGCGGCGCGATCCCGATCGTGCGCGCGCTCAGCGGCGCGCTGGCGGACGAGGACGTGCTCGAGGTGGGCGGGGTGCTCAACGGCACGACCAACTTCGTGCTCGACGCGATGGACGCCGGCGCCGAGTACGGCGAGGCGCTGGCCGAGGCGCAGCGGCTGGGCTTCGCCGAGGCCGACCCGCGCGCGGACGTCGACGGGCACGACGCGGCCCACAAGCTGGCGATCCTGGCCGGGCTGGCCTTCCGCCGCCCCGCGACCTCGCCCGCCATCGCGCGGCGCGGGATCGGCGCGCTCTCGGCCGCCGACGTGCGGGCCGGGGCGGAGCTGGGCCTGCGCCTCAAGCTGGTCGCGGTCGCGCGCCGGACCGCGGCCGGAATCGAGGCCGGCGTGACCCCGGCCTACGTGCCGGCCGGCCACCCCTTCGCCCAGCCGCGCGGGGCGGAAAACGTGGTCCGGGTCCGCGGCCGGGGCTGCGGGACGCTGACCTTCGGCGGCGCCGGGGCCGGCGGCGATGCGACCGCCTCGGCGGTGGTGGCCGACGTCCTGGCCGCGCTGGGCGCCCGCGAGCGGGTCGTGCCGGCTCTCGGCGGGGCCGAGGAGCTGGCGGTCCGGCCGCTGCGGGCGCCGGCCCTGATCCGCTTCGCCCAGGGGAGCGTGGTGACCGACGAGGCCGTCCCGCTGGACGCGCTGGAGGCGGCGGCCGGGACGTACCGGGCCGGGCGCGAGGTGCAGGCGGTGATCCCGCTCTGGACGGACGCGGCCTGAGGCGAGGGAGACGCGGGCCGTAGGAGAGCGGCTGCCGGCGCGCGAACCGGTGTCGGTCGCTCTCGGCCCAGCCCGGCCGGGACACCGGCGCCCGAGCGCCGACGTAGCTCAGTTGGTAGAGCAGCTGATTCGTAATCAGCAGGTCGCCGGTTCGAGTCCGGCCGTCGGCTCCAGCAGAAACCGCGTACCACGCGGTTTTTTCATTTCCGGGGCCAGTCTCCGGGGCGCCCCTGAGCCCGCCTCTGACCGCAGTTCTGACCACGGTTTTACGGCGGAGGGCCGCCCGGAAGCACAACTGCCGTCGCCACGCCGTCACCGACTCCGGCCCCATCCCACGGCAAGGCATCGGCGCAACTGGTACAACCGCCGGAAGCGCGCGAGGCGGCCGGGTGCGAGATGAGCGATAGCTTGCGCCGAACCCGATGGGAATTGACGAGGGAGGACGGTTCGTGAAAGCGGCTATACCACCCAGCGCAGGCTGCAAGCGCCCCACGTCCAGCCCGCGCCGAAGCTCGCCAGCACGATGCGCTGACCGGGGCGAATGTCGTTCCCGCGCACCTTTTCGTCCAGCAGGATCGGCACGGTCGCGGCGACGGTGTTTCCGTAGCGCTCCAGGTTCGTCGGCAGCTTGACCGCTGGCAGTCCGAGCGCTGATTGGACGCTGGTCAGCAGTTTGCGCGAGGGCTGGTGCAGGATGAACCAGTCGACGTCGTCGGTCGTCAGCTCCGACTCGGCCAGCACCTCGCGGATCGAACGGGGAAAATAGCGCAGCGCGTTCTGCGCGACGCGCCGGCCGTCCATCGTGAAGCGGTCGCGCCGCTCGGCCAAAGCGTGCGCGTCGACGGGCCACTCCGCGCCTCCCGCCTCGACGGTGAGACCGAGGCGGTGTGTGCCGCCCGCGCCGCAGCGGATGCGCTCGATGCCCGGTACCGCGCTGGCCGAGACGACCGCCGCGCCCGCGCCGTCGCCGAAGAACACGTTGTCGCGGTGCTCGAAGTCGATGATCGAAGAGATGGTGTCCGCTCCGATGACGAGTACGTGCTCGGCTCGGCCGGCGGCGATCGCATCGTGTGCCACACTCAAGCCGTAGAGAAATCCCGCGCACGCGGCGTTGAGGTCGAATGCCGGAATTCCCTCGAGCTCGAGCTTCTCGTGCGCGATCGCCGCGCACGAAGGCACCTTGCGGTCGGGTGTCGTAGTCGCGAGCACCAACAGGCCGACGTCGTGCGGTTGCAGCCCGGCGGCACCGAGCGCTCTGCGGGCCGCAGCGACCGCCATGTCGGAGGTCGTTTCACCGGGCCGCGCGTAGCGCCGCTCGCGGAAGCCGAACAGTTCCTGCACGCGCTGCGGGTCTCCGCCCCAGCGCGCGGTCAACTCCGTGTTGAGCACCGTCCGCTCGGGCAGGTACGCGCCCGTTCCCGAGATGCGGGCATGACGCGGCGTCAGCACCGGCTGAGCTCCTGGTGCAGGATGTTCACGCGCTGGATGTCGCTCGTGCCGCCGGCGAGGCGCGTTCCCAGCGCGTCGAGCGCTTGGGTGGAGACCGCGCCGGTCATATAACCGGTGTGGCCGTGGACGAGCATGTTGGCTTGGGATGCCAGCACCAGCGACTCGCTGGCGACCAGCTTGGCGGTGGAGCAGGCCTGCACCAGCCGCGGGTCGTCGGCATCGACCTTCGCCAGCGCGTCGCGGGCCAGAGCGAGCGTGGTGTCGCGTCCGACGACGATGTCGGTCAGGTGGCGCTGGACGTATTGGTGCCTGATGATCGGCTGGCCGAACGCATGCCGCTCGCGGGCGTACGCGATGGCGCTCTTCGCGATGCCGTCCATGACGCCGGCCGCCGCCATCGCGAAGAGCGCGCGATCGAGCGCGAGCGTCGCGTAGAGGGCACCGAGAGGCTGGCTCCGCTCGCCGATCAGGCGGTCCGCAGGCACCACGACGGCGTCGAGCGTGAAACCGCCGGTTGGGCTGTCGCGGTGGCCGATCAGATCCTCGGGCGCTTCGAATGCCGCGCCGTCACGCGGTCTGTCGATCAGGAACAGACCGACGTGGCGCGAATCGCCGCCACCCGCGATGCGCGCCACGACCATCAGGACGTCGGCGATCGGCGCGTTGGTGACGTGCGCTTTGGCGCCCGAGAGCAGGTAAGCTCCGGCCGCGGGCCGCGCGGTGGTGGTCAGAGCGCGCACGTCCGAGCCGCCCCCCGGTTCGGTGACGGCGGTCGAGCCGACCACGCCGCCGCCGCTCAGCAGCGGCACGAAGCGGCGGCGCTGCTCTTCGGTGCCGAAGCGCAACAGCAAGCGGACCAGTCCGGCTTGCGAGATGAGCGAGATGCACAAGCCGATTCGCCCGCTGCACCGGCCCAGCTCGTAGAACGCGCCGCCGAGCGCGCTCCAGTCGCGGCCCTCGCCGCCGTACCGCTCCGGCACCGGGATGCGCCACAAGCCGTCGTTGCTGAGCAGCTCCCAGCCGCGGTAGTCGAACCCTTCGCGCGCCGTGCTGCCCGCGAGATGATTCCTGACCCGCTCGCCGAGCGCGCGGACGGAATGAGGCTTCTCGATCATCGTTACACCCGAACTGACGTGAGAGGCGATACCGCCATTCTAGTGCATCGCCCGCACCAGCACACCGGCGCGCCGTCACAGTCTCGGCCCCGCCGTCGCAGCGCCGAAATTCGTCTACCTCAGCGACGCCCGCAGCGCGTCCACCCGGCGCTGCACCTCGTCCGCTTCGCGGCGGCAGCGCTCGATCGCGGCCTCGCCGTGCGCGATGGCGCGCTCGACGGCGTCCTTGCGGTCGGCGTGGAGGTCGGCGTCGGCGGCTTCGAAGATCGTGCTGTCGGTGACGTTCCGCACCACCGCGCTGGCGGGGTGGTCCTTGTCGGCCGCGCGGGTCGCGGCCCGGATGTACTCGACCTCCTGGACGTCGTTGCCTTGCACGATCCAGCAGCGTTCGCCGTTGTTCATGGCCCCCGCATTCGCGCCCGGTGGCGGTGCAGCATTCCAGCGCCCGATTCCTCGCCGCTCGCCCCGAGAGCCCGCGCCCGCTTCGGCCCGGCTCTTCACGGTATAAGGGCTTCCATGACGACCTCGACGACTTCGTCCGAACTCGCAGGGACCGTCGCGCTGGTGACCGGGGCCAGCTCCGGGATCGGCGAGGCGACCGCACGGGCGCTCGCCGGAGCGGGGGCGGCCGTCGCCCTGGTGGCGCGCCGGCGCGAGCGGCTCGACGCGCTGGCGGCCGAGCTGCGCGG
>JASLGJ010000026.1 GCA_030150085.1 Candidatus Elarobacter sp.
TTCGTGATGTCAGCCACCTCCGTCGACCTCGACACGCTGCTCCACGAGGCGGACAAGGCGTTCGAGGTCATCCGCGCCGGCGGTCTGGCGCTCATCCCGGCCGACATCGGCTACGGCTTCCTGGGCCACTCGCTGGCCAGCATCGAGAAGATGTACGCGCTCAAGGACCGCCGCTTCGACAACCCGTGCATCACGGTCGGCAACCTCGACGGCATCGCGTCGCTGGCGCTGCTGCCCGACCGCGCGCTGCTCGACTGGCTGGCCGAGATCTCCGCCGTCACCACGCTGGCGGTGGTGGTCCAGGTCAAGCGCGAGAGCCCGCTGGTGGCCAGCCTCGACCCCTGGGTGTACGAGCACTCCAGCAACCGCGGCACGATGGCGATCTTCCTCAACCCGGGACCGTTCGTCGAGCGGATGGTGATGCGCGCCTACGAGGCCGGGATGATCCTGGTCGGCTCGTCGGGCAACGCCTCGGGCACCGGCAACAACTACCGGTTCCACGACGTGCCCCAGGTGATCCGGGACGGCGTCGACTACAAGTTCGACGCCGGGCCGATGCGGCACGAGAACGAGGACCGCATGGCGACCACGATCGTCAACCTGACCAACTTCACCCTGCGGCGGCTGGGCGTGTCGCACCGGGAAATCATCGAGTCCTACGAAAAATTCGCCCGGCGGCGATTCGACATCCCGCGCACGCTGACGCACATGCCGAAGTCCGTCATGCCCCAATCCGTCCCATCCCGCTAAAAGCGAGGTCTTCCCGTGAGCGTCGACTCCCAGTCCCCCAGCGCCGCCGCCGTGCTCTACGACGCGATCGCCGCGCGCCGCAGCATCGCGCGCGTGCGCCTGGACGCGCCGCCCGAGCGGGCGGCGATCGAGCGCATCCTCAGCGCCGCCACATGGGCGCCCTTCCACCACTGCCAGGAGCCGTGGCGGTTCGTCGTCGTCAGCGGCGACGCGCGCAAGCGCCTGGGCGAGGTGGCGTCCCGGACGCTGAGCGTCGACCCCGCGCTGCCGCCCGAGACCGGCACGAAGCTGCTGGCCAAGGAGCGCGACAAGTTCATGCGCGCGCCGGTCGTCATCGTGGTCGTCGCCACGGCGGCCGACGACCCGGTCGACGCCGAGGAGAACTACGCGGCCGGCTGCGCCGCCACCCAGAACCTGCTGCTCGCCGCGCACGCCGAAGGGCTGAGCGGGTACTGGCGCACCGGCCGGCTCGCGCGCGAGCCGGAGATCCTGCGCGAGCTCGGCCTGACCGAGGGCGAGCGGGTCGTCGGGCTGGTGTACCTGGGCGAACCGGAAAAGGCGGGCACGCGGCCCCCTGGGGTTCGCGTGCCCGCCTCCGAAAAGACGACCTGGCTGGACTGACCGGCCGCGAGGCCGGCGCCGCTCGTCAGAGCAGCGTCGGCACCGGCTGCGGCGGCTCGGGGCCGACGTAGCGCGCGGTGGGGCGGATCAGGCGGTTGTGCGAGACCTGCTCGAGCACGTGCGCGCACCAGCCGATCACGCGGCTCGAGACGAAGGTCGGGGTGAACATCTCGCGCGGGATGCCGCACGCGTCCATCACCACGCCGGCGTAGAACTCCACGTTGGTGTAGAGGTCGCGGCCCGGCTTGAGCTCGGCCAGGACGCGCACCACGGTGTGCTCGACGTTGCGGGCGAACTCGGAGGTCGGGCCGCCGAGCTGGACCGCGATCTCGCGCAGCGTGAGCGAGCGCGGGTCGTCGGCCTTGTAGACGCGGTGCCCGAAGCCCATGATCCGCTCGCCCTTGAGCACGGCGTTGCGAATCCACGGCTCGGCGCGCTCGGGCTGGCCGATCTCGTCGAGCATGTCGAGCGCGCGGCTGGGGGCGCCGCCGTGGAGCGGGCCGGAGAGCGCGCCGATCGCGCCGACGATGCAGGCGCCCAGGTCGGCGGCGGTCGAGGCGATCACCCGGGCGGTGAAGGTCGAGGAGTTGAAGCCGTGGTCGATCGTCAGGATCAGGTACTGCTCGATCGCCCGCGCGTGCTGGGGCGTCGGCACCTTGCCCTGCAGCATGTAGAGGTAGTTGGCGGCGCCCGAGAGCGCGGGGTCGGGCTCGAGCGGCTCGAGGCCGTTGCGCAGGCGGTACAGCGTGGCGATCAGGCTCGGCGTGACCGCCGCGATCCGCAGCGCGTCGTCGGCCAGTTCCTCTTTGCTCGCGTCGATCGAGGGGCGCAGGCCGGCCTTGGCGGCGAGCAGGGAGACCGCGGTGCGCAGCGCCGCGAGCAGGTCGAAGTTGTCGCCGGCCACGATCTCGCGCAGCGTGGGGAGCAGGTCGGCCGGGATCGCCCGGTGCGCGGCCACCTCGCGCTCGAAGGCCTGGCGCTGCTCCAGGGTCGCGGGCAGCTCGCCGCGGAACACCAGGTGCCAGACATCCTCGAGCGTGCGCTTCTTCGCGAGCTCGGTCGCGTCGTACTGGCGGTAGTGGTAGAACCCTTGCCGGCCGCGCACGTCACCGATGCGCGTCTCCGCGACGATGACCCCTTCCAGGCCTTCCGGTGCCTCGATCTGCTGAGCGACCTGTGGCATGGTGTGCTGCACTCCCTCCCTCGCACGTGTGCGAAAAACGGGGGTTCTCCTACTCTCCGCGGACTGCCCATCCCTTCTCTCGCCTGCGCGCCCGACGAACGAGCGGTACACCGCGGTGCGACAAAAAGCGTATCGCTATCGCGTTTTTCGGCGCGCGGTGACCTCGATCTCGACCCGCATGCGCGGGTCGATCAAGCCGCACACCAGCGCCGTCGCGGCCGGGCGGATCTCGCCCAGCACCTCGCCGCAGACCGCGCCGATCGCCGGCCAGTCGGCCGCGTCGGGCACGTAGTAGCGCGCGCGCACGACGTCGGCCAGCGACGCGCCGGCCCGCTCCAGCGCGGCCGCGATGGTGCGAAAGCACTGCCGGGTCTGCTCGGCCGGATCGTCGGCGATCGTCATGGTGGCGTAGTCGAAGCCGGTCGTCCCCGCGACGAAGACGAGATCGCCGTCGGCGACCGCGCGCGAGTAGCCGTACTCGCGCTCGTAGGCCGAACCGCCCGAGAAAAGCGTGCGCATGCGGGCGGGTTCCACGCCGAGGCGGCCGTTCGCTGCGACGAGGTGCGCGTGGCGGCGGGCGCCAACGACGAGGGGTTCGCATTTGCCGCTTCGACTCGTGGGGTGTAAGGAGCCGTATCGTGGTTCATCTCGTCTTCAACCGGCCCAGCGGAAAGCTGAAGGTCTACCAGGCCGACAAGTCGCTCTGGGGCGAGCTCGACGCGGGCGGCGACGCCTGGGGC
>JASLGJ010000438.1 GCA_030150085.1 Candidatus Elarobacter sp.
CCACCATCGACGGCTGGCGCGAGCGGGTGCGCGCGGCGCGCGCGCGCGGCGAGCGGGTCGCGGTGTGGGGCTCGGGCTCCAAGTGCGTGGCGTTCCTGAGCGAGACCGGGCTGGCGGACGAGGTCGACGCGGTGGTCGACGTCAACCCGCACCGCCAGGGGCGCCACCTGCCGACCAGCGGGATCGCGGTCGGCGACCCCGCCGGGCTGGCCGCGCTGCGGCCCGGCCTGGTGGTGGTGATGAACTCCGCCTACCTGGGCGAGATCGGCGCGGCGCTGGCCGAGATGGGGCTGCACCCGGCCCTGGAGGCGGTCGGATGAAGAGCGTGTACTTCGACCCGGCCTTCGGCGAGCGGCGCTCGCTCGAAGCGCTCTACGACGGCGAGATCGTGGTCCGCTCGCCCTCGCCCGCGACGAACGCCTTCGTGCGCCACGCGCGCGAGGCGATCGGGGCGGCCTTCCCCGGGCTGGACCCGCTCAAGGCCCAGTACGCGCTGGAGGTCGAGGCCTTCGTCGACCGCTTCGCGCCGCTCAAGACCGGGTTCATCCACGACCCCCGCTCGCGCGCCTGCATCCAGGCCATCCTCAACGAGCTGGACTTCGATCCCGACGACACCTACATCGACGTGCCGCGCCTGCGCGTCGCGACCAGCGACGGGTACCTGACCTCGGGCGTGGCCTACGTCCACCACCCGCACCGCGACACCTGGTACAGCGCCCCGCTGGCGCAACTCAACTGGTGGATGCCGGTCTACGACTACGAGGCCTCGGCCGGGATGGCGTTCCACCCCCGCTACTGGAGCCGGCCGGTGCGCAACGGCTCGTCCTCGTTCGACTACTACCGCTGGAACAGCGAGGGCCGGGCGCAGGCCCGCCAGCACGTGCGCAGCGACACCCGCCGCCAGCCCAAGCCCGAGGAGTCGCTCGAGCTCGAGCCCGAGCTGCGCCTGATCCCGCGCGCCGGCGGGCTGGTGGTGTTCTCGGCCGCGCAGCTCCACTCGTCGTGCGAGAACCGCTCGGGGCGCAGCCGCTGGAGCGTCGACTTCCGCACCGTCTCGCTGAGCGACGTGATCGCGCGGCGCGGCGCGCCCAACCTCGACTCGCAGCCCAGCGGCACCTCGCTGCGCGATTTCGTCCGCCTGCGCGACCTGGCCCCGATGCCCGAGGACGTGGCGCGCGCCTTCGACGCCGACGACGAGGTCGCGGGCCGGCTGGTCTACACCGGGGACTCGGGATGAAAGCCGCACGGGCGCTCGCGCTGGGCGCCGCGCTCGTGCTGAGCGCGCCGCTGCGCGCCGGCGCCGACACGGCGATCGCGCCGGGCGACATGCTCGACATCCAGGTCTTCGGCGAGCCGACCTTGGCCCAGCAGCTCACCGTGGGGCGCGACGGCAGCATCACCTTTCCGCTCCTGGGCCGGCTGACGGCGCGCGGCAAGTCGACCACCCAGCTCGGCAACGAGATCGCGGCCGGGCTCAAGCGCTACATCCGCAAGCCCCTGGTCGCGGTCGCGCTCAAGACCGAGGCGCAGTACAACGTGCTGGTGCTGGGCAACGTCAAGACACCCGGGCGCTACGCCGTTCCGCCGGGCAGCAAGGTGAGCGACGCGATCGCGGCGGCGGGCGGGATGGGGCCGGTCAACGGCAAGCTGCCCGACGCGCGCGTCGCGGAGGGCGACAGCGTGCGCGCGGTCTCGCTGGAGGGGCTGCTGCGCAAGGGCGACGTCAACTTGGACCTCGCGCTCGGCAACGGCGCGGCGGTCTACGTGCCCGCGCCGACGACGATCCACGTGCGGGTCCTGGGCGCGGTCGACCGCCCGGGCGAGATCGAGGTCAACGAGGGCGACCGGCTCGCGGTCGCGGTCGCCAAAGCCGGCAACAGCGTCAACTCCAACGCCGACCTGAACCACATTCGCGTCACGCGCGCCGCCCCGGGGGCGGCCGCGCAATCCACGGAGGTCAACTTGTACCGCGTGCTGCAGCAGGGCGATCTGAGCCACGACTTCGTGCTGGCCGACGCCGACATCGTCTTCGTGCCGCAAGCCTACCGCCGCAGCGGCGACAACTTCAGCGGCGTGCTCGGCGTGCTGCGCCGGCTCTTCCTGCCGTTCTGAGCGCGATGCTGGCTCTTCCGTCACCGGCCCAGGCCTTCACCGGCGTCCCCGAGCTCCCGCGCCGCTCGCCGTGGGCGGCGCTGCTGCGCCGCCGGCGCCTGTTCGCGGGCACCGTGCTGGGCGTGCTGGCGCTGATCGCGGGCCTGCTGCTGCTCAGCCCCAAGACCTACACCACCCGGGTCGAGTTCATCGCCGGGAGCGCGGCGGCCCCGGGCCAGAGCGCGGGCGCGAGCGGGCAGACGATCCTGCCCGTCCTCAACGCGATCCTGGGCGCCTCGACCGCGCAGTCGGCCGACACCTACGCCGAGATCCTGCGCCAGAACCCGGTCCTCGAGCGGGTGATCCAGGCCGAGCACCTCAGCCTCACGCCGCACCAGCTGCTGAGCCACATCAAGGTCAAGCCGGTCACCAACACCTCGATCCTCGACGCGAGCGTCACCTGGTCCGATCCCGAAGGCTCGGCGCGGATCGCCAACCGACTGGCCGACGCGTTCCTCGACGTGCGGCGCGCGCTGATCGGGACCCAGGCCGACGCCGCGATCGCCTACGTCGGCGGCCAGCTCCCGGCCGCCCGGGCCCGCATGCGGGCCAGCGCCGACGCGCTGGCGGCCTACCAGAGCGCGAACGGCATCGCCGACGCCGACGCCCAGACCCAGAGCACGCTGGCCGCGCTGAGCGACGTCGAGCGCAAGTACGCCGCGGTCGAGGTCGACCGCCAGCAGGCCGCGGCCCAGCTCGCCGTCGTGCGCGGCCAGCTGGCCGGCATGCCGGCCACGGTCAGCGGCTCGCACCAGGTCGCGCCCAACCCGGCCGCCGCGCAGCTGCGGACCCAGCTCGCGCAGCTCGAGGTGCAGCTCCAGACCGCCTTGGCGCAGTACACCGAGGAGCACCCCACGGTGCGCTCGCTGCGCACCCAGGAGGCGCAGCTGCGGCGCGAGATCGCGAGCGCGCCGGCCACCATCGTGGCGGGCGACACGATGGTCGCCAACCCGGTCCGCCAGGCCGTCGCGCAGAGCGCCGCCACGCTGGGCTCGCAGATCGCCTCGGACGATGCCCAGCTGGCCGTGCTGCGCGCGCAGCGGGCCCGCGCCGCGCCGGCCATCGGCCGGCTCCCGCGCCGCGCGGCCGAGCTGGCCGTGCTCAAGCGCCAGGCCAAGCAGGACGAGGACGTCTACAACGCGCTGGCCCAGAAGCTGGGCGATGCCCGCATCGCGCGCACCACCACCCCCAGCGACGTCTCGGTGATCGCGCGCGCCTCGGCCGCCGACGCCCAGGTCGCGCCGCACCGCACGGTCGACCTGGCGATCGGCCTGGTGCTGGCGCTGCTGCTGGGCCTGGGCGCGGTGTTCGCGGCCGAGCGCTTCGACCGCAGCGTGAAGGTCGAGGACGACATCGTCGAGCGGCTCGGCCTGCCGGTCCTGGCGAGCCTGCCCCGGCTCCCCGCCGACGGCGGCCCGACCTGGCTGCGCGCGCACGCGGTCGACTCGTTCCTGCAGCTCGTGACCGCGCTGCGCTACGCCTCCAGCGAGCGCCTGGTGACGATCGCCTTCGCCAGCCCCGACGCCCAGGACGGCAAGTCCGTGGTGGCCCTCAAGACCGCCATCGCGCTGGCCGAGCTGACCCCGCGGGTGCTGCTGGTCGACGCCGACCTGCGCCTGCCCTCGCTGCACGTCAAGCTGGACATGCGGCGCGAGCCCGGGCTGTCCGACGTGCTGGTCGGCACGGCCGGTTTCGACGAGGCGGTCCGGCCCACGCCCCACGCCGGGCTGGACGTCGTTTCGGCCGGCACCAGCGTCCCCAACGCCTATGCCCTGCTGCAGTCCCAGGCCTTCGCGCGCTTCCTCGAGCAGGCCCGGTCGCGCTACGAGACGGTGCTGCTCGACACCCCGGCCTGCGGCTCGGTGATCGACGCGGCCCTGGTCTGCGCGCAGACCGACGGGACGGTCTACGTCCTGGCCTCGCACGAGACCGGCCAGGCCGAGGCCGAGCGCGGCCTGGTGCGCCTGCGCGCGGCCGGGGTCCGCAACGTGGTCGGCGCGGTGCTCAACAAGGTCGCTCCGGCGCGCAACGGCATCGGGCCCTACGGCGAGGTGCTCGACGACCGCCGCGCCCTCCCGCTCCCCCCGGACCGCGCCCGGCGGCCGGACGGTAACGCGTAAACGTTTCGCTAACATCTCACCCGCCGAGAGGTGGACCCGGGCTTGCGGCGATAGAGGAGGCTCCTGTCTCCTCGGTCCCGTGTAAAGGACGATCGTCCTGTGAGCGATCCGATCCGCTGCGACGGGGACTGCTCGGATAGTCTGAAGGACTATCCCGTCGTGGCATCCCGGAGCTCGCGATGAGCGAGCTCGCACGCATTCTGGTCATCGACGACGACCGCCAGATCGTGGAAGTCGTCGCGGCCTGCCTCAAGGGCGAAGGCTACGCGGTCAGCCGAGCCTACGACGGCGAGGAAGGGCTGCGCCTGGCGCTCGACACGCGGCCCGATCTGATCCTGCTGGACCTGATGCTGCCCAAGCGCTCGGGGCTCGACGTCGTGCGCGCGCTGCGCCCGCAGACCAACGTCCCGGTGGTGATCCTGAGCGCGCGCGACTCCGAGACCGACCGCACGGTGGGGCTCGAGCTGGGCGCGGACGACTACGTGACCAAACCGTTCAGCGCGCGCGAGCTGATGGCCCGGGTCGGCGCGGTGCTGCGCCGCTCGCACTGCGCCTGCGGCGCCGAGCGCAACCCGCAGTGGCCGGCTTCCGAAGGGGTCGAGATCGATCGCGAGACGCGCCAGGTGCGGCGCAACGGCAAGCCCGTGGCGCTCACCCCGACCGAGTACCGCATCCTCGACGTGCTGATGCGCCACCGCGGCCAGATCCTCAGCCGGGCCCAGCTGCTCGAGCACGTCGCGGCGCACGGAGACGTGTTCGACCGCACGCTCGACAAGCACATCGCAAATTTACGAAAAAAAATCGAAGACAATCCGTCCCGCCCGCGCCACGTCGTGACCGTGTTCGGGCTGGGCTATCGGTTCCCAGCGTAGGCCGGAGGTCCCGGTTACGAAGATCAGGCCGCCACATCTCCACACGGCCTTCAAGACATAGTAACACCGCCGTGCGACCTTGGTCACGGGCGCCGGGGCCCTGACTTCCAAACAACATACAACCGGCTTCCTAGTGGAGCCCCGCTTCACGCATTCTCTGAAAGACGACGAAAGAGATGATGACCACCACCGCCGTACGACGATGCCGAATCATCGTCGTGGAGTCTCAAGCGATCGTCGGCAAGGCGCTGTGCCATCTGCTGGCAGGCGATCGCCAGCTCGACGTGATCTGCGACGCGCGCACGGTCGAGGAGGGAGCGATCGCGGTGCACCAGCCCGATCTGCTGATCCTCGACATGGACGGTTTCGAGAGCGAGTTCGACGAGATCGTCGCGGCCTGCCACGCGGCCTCGCCCGCGACGCGCATCGCGATCCTCACCTCGCACGCCGGCCAGCAGACCATGCAGCGCTGCCTGGCCAACGGCATCGACGGCTACATCGTCAAGGACATCTCGCCCGGCGAGCTGATCCGCGCCTGCAAGGCCGTCGCGCGCGGCGAGACCTATTTCGACCCGCGCGTCGCGGGCGGGCTGCTGCGCCGGCTCAAGGCCGAGCGGCCCGCCGAGGACGAGCTGTCGCTGCGCGAGAGCGAGATCATCCGCCTGATCGCCAGCGGCCTGTCGAACCGCGAGATCGGCGACCGCCTCTCGCTCTCGGAGAAGACGGTCAAGAACCACATCAGCCGGATCTTCTCCAAGCTCCAGATCACCGCGCGCACGCAGGCCGCGATCTACGCGATCCGCCACGGCATCGCCTGAGGCGGGCGGCGGGTCGCGAGGGGCGACTCGCGCCCGGCCCGGGCTTCAGAGCTCGCGCCCGGCCTTGCGGAAACCGTACGCGAAGTAGAAGACCAGCCCGACCAAGAGCCACGCGCCGAACCAGGCGAAGGTGATCGTGCCCAGGCCGAGGACGGCCAGCATGGCGGTGATCACGATGCCCAGGATCGCGGTGACCCAGACGAACGGGGTGCGGAAGGGGCGCGGAATGTCGGGCCGCTTGACGCGCATCACCAGCACGCCCAGGCAGACCGCGATGAACGCGCTCATGGTCCCGATGTTGACCAGCGAGAGCAGCAAGTCCAGCGGCACGATCAAGGTGAAGAGCGCGACGACCAGGCCGGTGATGATCGACATGCGGGCCGGGGTGTGGAAGCGCGGGTGGATGTCGGCCACCGCCGGGGGCAGCATGTTGTCGCGCGCCATGGCGAAGAAGATGCGCGACTGGCCCAGCAGCGAGATCAGCGCGACCGAGGCCGTGCCGGCCAGCACGCCGATGCGGATGATCCACTCCGCCCAGGGCAGGTGCAGCGGCGCGAGCGCCGACTGGAGCGGGGTGTCGATGTTGACTTGCTGCCAGGGCACCGCGCCGACCAGCACGATCGCGACCGCGCAGTAGAGCACCGTGCCGATCAGCAGCGAGCCGATCACGCCGACCGGGATGTCGCGCGGCGGGTTCACGCACTCCTCGGAGGTCGTGGTCGCGGTGTCGAACCCGATGTAGGTGAAGAAGACCAGCGCCGCGCCGCCGAAGATGCCGGTCGGGATCGCGTCCTTGTCGAGCGGCCCGACCCAGCCGACGGGGTTGAACGGGGTCAGGTTCTGCGGGTGGAACAGCGCCAGCCCGGTGATGATGAAGGCCAGCAGCGCGGCGACCTTGATGACGACCAGCGTGTTGTTGGTGCGCGCCGTCTCGCGGATGCCGATCACGATCAGCACCGTCAGCAGCAGCACGAACAGCGCGCCGATCAGGTCGATCGAGGAGTGACTCCAGTCGATGTCCCACCAGGACGCGCCGTGCGCGAGCACCGCCTTCGCCAGCACGGGCGGAAGCTGGGCTCCGGTCAGCGCGTGCAGCGCCTCCTGGAACGACTGCGAGAACTGCTGCGAGACCGGCGCGGCCGAGATCGCGTACTCCAGGATCAGGTTCCAGCCGATGATCCAGCCGACGACCTGACCCAGCGTGGCGTAGGCGAAGGTGTAGGCGCTGCCCGCGCTGGGGATGACCGCGCCCAGCTCGGCATAGCACAGCGCCGCGAGCAGCGAGGCGAACCCGGCCAGCACGAAGGCCAGCACGACCGCCGGGCCGGCCTTGTGAACGCCCGGCCCGATGGTGGTGAAGATGCCCCCGCCGATCATCGTGCCCAAGCCGATCGCGATCAGGTCGCGCCCGCGCAGGGCCCGTTTGAGCTGGCTGGCGTCGGTCCGGGCCCGCATGGCGTCGACGGAGGTCCTGCGGAAGAGCCGTCCGAGGAAACTCTGGGTCATGGGGCGGAGGTGCGACGGACCGTGAAGCGATTCATCCCACCCCGCGGCGCGGCGGACGAGGCATGAGCGGCGCGGGCTACGTGCGCCACGCCAAGCGGGTGGTGTACGAGAACCGCTGGCTGCGCTTCGAGTCGCACGCCATCGTCCACCCCACCGGGGTGCCGGGCGAGCACGGTCTGGTCGTCACGCCGCCCGCCAGCGCGGCGGTGCTGCTCGACGGCGACACGGTGCTGCTGGTGCGCCAGCCGCGCTTCGCGGTCGACGCGCTGGTGCTCGAGGTCGTCAAGGGCGGGCGCGGGCCGGACGAGGACGCCCTGGCCTGCGCGGTGCGCGAGTCGCGCGAGGAGGCCGGCGTCGTCGCCGCGCGCTGGGACGCGCTGGGCATCGCCTACGAGATCCCGAGCATCGTCGAGCACCCGGTCGCGCTGTTCCTGGGCCGCGGCCTCAGCCCCGCGCCGCTGGAGCGCGAAGCGGTCGAGCGGATCGAGATCGTCCGCCTGCCGCTGACCGACGCGCTGGAAGCGTGCGCCGACGGCCGGATCGACGACGCGGTCACCGCGCTGGCCCTGCTGCGCGCGGCTCGTGCGGTGCGCGCGAGCGCGCCGTGCTGAGAGCGCGCTTCCAGCTTGGCGCGTGGGCGCTGGTGAGCGCCGATGTCGTCGCGCCGAGCCCGGGCTCTGGAGCTGCGCTCGCGCTGGCCGCTCGCGACGCCCTGAGAAGCACGCCATGACGAAAGCACACCGGCCGATGCGCGCGCGGCGCTATCCCGGCGGCGCGGTCTTCGCGTTCCAGAGCGCTTCGGGCTGGTCCAGCGCCCAGTTGATCCAGCGCGACCAGACGAAGAGCGCGTCCGACAGGCGGTTCACGTAGCGCACCACGTCTTGCGAGATGCCCTCGTCGTTCTCGCGCAGCGCGATCAGCAGCCGCTCCGCCCGGCGGCAGACGGTGCGGGCCTGGTGCAGAAAGGCGCCCGCGTACGAGCCGCCGGGGTGGATGAAGTTGGCCAGCGGCTCGAGGTCCTGCTGAGCTCGGTCGATGGCGCGCTCCAGCGCGGTCGCATCGTCCGGGGTGACCAGCGGCATGCCCTCCCAGCGGTCCTTCGGGAGCGTCGCGAGGTCGCTCCCGACGTTGAACAGCACGTCCTGGGTCCAGGCCAGCCAGCCGTCCAGCTCGGCCGCGACGGCGTGGGCGCGGGCCAGGTCCTGCACCGGGCGGGTGCGGCCGACCTCGGCCAGGGCCGTGCGGGCCAGCCCGACCACCGACGAGAGCTCGTCGATCGTGCCGTAGGCCTCGATCCGCGGGGCGTTCTTGCGGACCCGCTGGCCGCCGACCAGGCCGGTGGTTCCGTCGTCGCCGGTGCGGGTGTAGATGCGGGTCAGCTTCGGCACGTCGCAGGCTTCTGACAGGACGGTTCCCGACCTCCGCGAACCCCGCTCGGTTGCCGATGGAACGCATTCCGACAAAGTCCGCCGACCTCTCCGAGTGGTACAACACCGTCTGCTACCGGGCCGAGCTCGTCTCGCAGGCCCCCGTGCGCGGCTGCCTGGTGCTGCGGCCCTACGGCTTCGGGCTGTGGGAGCGGCTCCAGGCCGAGCTCGACCGGCGCTTCAAGGAGACCGGCCACGAGAACGCCTACTTCCCGCTCCTCATCCCCGAGTCGCTGATCGCCAAGGAGGCCGAGCACGTCGAGGGCTTCGCGCCCGAGGTGGCCTGGGTCACCCAGGGCGGCACCGAGCAGCTGACCGAGCGGCTCGCGATCCGGCCCACCTCCGAGGTGATCATCGGCGTGATGTACGCCGAGTGGATCCAGTCGTACCGCGACCTGCCGGTGCTGATCAACCAGTGGGTCAACGTGATGCGCTGGGAAAAGCGGACCCGCCCGTTCCTGCGCACGGCGGAGTTCCTGTGGCAGGAAGGCCACACCGCGCACGCCACCCAGGCCGAGGCGGCCGAGGAGGTGGCGCGCATGCTCGAGGTCTACCGCGAGGTGGCCGAGGACGTCTGCGGCGTGCCGGTCTACAAGGGCGAGAAGTCGGTCGGCGAGCGCTTCGCGGGGGCTGACCACACCTACTCGATCGAGGCCCTGATGCCCGACGGGCGGGCGCTGCAGTCGGCCACCTCGCACGAGCTGGGGCAGAACTTCGCCCGCGCCTACGACATCACGTTCGCCGCCGAGGACCAGACCCAGCAGTACTGCTGGACCACCTCGTGGGGCATGTCGTGGCGCATGCTGGGCGCGCTGATCATGACCCACGGCGACGACCGCGGCCTGCGCATCCCGCCCAAGATGGCGCCGGTCGAGGTGGTGATCGTGCCCATCCCGCGCGGCGACACGACCGCGCTCGACGCGGCCGCGCGCGACCTGTACCAGCGGTGCAAGGCGGCCGGGCTGCGGGTCAAGCTGGACGACCGGCCGGGCCAGTCGCCGGGCTACAAGTTCAACGAGTGGGACATGCGCGGGGTGCCGGTCCGCCTGGAGCTGGGCAACCGCGACCTCGAGGCCGGGGTGGCGACGCTGGTCCGGCGCGACAAAGCGGTCAAGGAAGAGGGTCAGAAGCAGCAGGTCCCGCTCGACCAAGTGGTGGGCTTCATCCCCACCGTGCTCGAGCAGATCCAGCACGACCTGTTCGCGCAGGCCAAGACGTTCTTGCAGGACCACACCATCGCCACGCTCGACCGGGCCGAGTTCTTCCGCCTGCTGGAGGAGCGCGCGGGGATGATCGACGTGCCCTGGTGCGGCCGCCCGGAGTGCGAGGAGGCGGTCAAGGAAGCGACCAAGGCCGCGACCCGCAACCTGCGCGAGCCGGCCCGCGCCGAGCGCTGCGTGCCGTGCGGCGAGCCGGCCCGGTACCAGGCCTATTTCGCCCAGAGCTACTGACCCGATCCGCCGTCGGCGAATCCGCGGCGGTCCTCGCTTCGCCGCGGCCTCCTCGACCTTGCTGCTCGCCTTGGCGTTGGCTGGGCCCGCGGGCGCGGCCGGCGCCGGGGCGGCCGCGGCCGACCCGCG
>JASLGJ010000100.1 GCA_030150085.1 Candidatus Elarobacter sp.
CTCGGTCCCGATGTAGTTGTTCCCGAGCCGCTGCGCCTCTTCCTGAGCGAGCACGATGCTGCGCCGCGCGCGTTCGGTGAACGGTTCCCACATTGACATTGCCTTGCGAAACTCCCCGAGCGGCCCAGCCGCTCCTGCAAAACCACGCTCGCCGAGTGGTGAGATACCCTGTACGACCGTAGTCCCGTTTAAACCTCAATCGGCCTACGACGGTTTCAGGACAGCTCCCCGTCCCCCCATGTACCATCTTTTGACCGGGCCAGGCATGGAAGCGGTGCCCCCTTGGTAGAACGGACGGTCTTTCCGCTGAAGCTGGAGGATGGTGCAATCCATTTCCTCGCGTTCGCGCTGCCGTCGGCGGCGCAGTTCCTCGACCAGTTCGTCAACGGGCTCACCCTGGGGATGCTCTACATCCTGGTCGCCCTGGGGCTGAACATCATCCTGGGGCTGATGGGCGTCATCAACTTCTCACACGGCGCCTTCTTCATGCTGGGCGCCTATCTGACATACGCCTTCGGGCCGCTGGTCGGCTTCTGGCCCGCCATCCTGCTCGCCGCGGTCCTGGTCGGGCTGCTGGGCATGGCGTTCGAATCGGCCCTGATCCGGCCGCTCTACAAGCGCATCCCGGAGTACACCCTGCTGCTGACCTTCGGCACGGCCCTGATCTTCGGACAGGTCGTGCGCCGGGTCTGGGGCGACGACGCGGTCCGAGTCGAGCAGCCGGCCTACATCCCGCAGTCGATCACCATCGGCACCTACCAGCTGCCGTTCTACAAGGACGTCCTGCTGGTGCTGCTGACCGTCGTCATCCTGGCGGCGGTCTGGCTGCTGCTCAACAAGACCAACATCGGGATGATCATCCGGGCCGGCACGCGCGACGCCGAGATGGTGAAGATCCTCGGCATCGACATGCCGCTGATGTTCACCCTGGTGTTCGGGATCGGCTCGCTGATGGCGGGCCTGGCCGGGGCGCTGGCCGCCCCGATCTACGCCGTCCAGCCCAACCTGGCCGACCAGTGGATCGTGCTGACCTTCGTGATCGTGATCGTGGGCGGGATCGGCTCGTTCTGGGGCGCGATCGTGGGCGGGCTGCTGATCGGGATCATCTCGAGCCTGATGTCGCTCTTCTGGCCCCCCGCGGTGGAGCTGAGCGGCTTCCTGATCATGGGCATCATCCTGCTGATCCGCCCGCGCGGCCTGTTCGGTGTCGAGGGGCTGTTCGAGTGACGCGCCGCAACCCGCTGGTCCACCCGCTGCTGTGGACCGCCGTGCTGTTCGTGCTGCTGCCGTTCGTGGCCGGCGCGAACCCCTTCGTGGGCAAGGGCGGCTTCGTCGACATCGCGACGACGATGCTGGTCTTCGGACTGTTCGCCAGCGGCTTCAACCTGCTGTTCGGGCACGTCGGCGAGCTGTCGTTCGGGCACGCCATGTTCTTCACGCTGGGCGCCTACACGACCGCGCTGTACAGCAAGGGCTTCAGCGTTCAGCTGTTCGGCCAGACGATCGCCCACGGCGCCGCGGGCAACATGCTCGCCGCGCTCGCGCTCTCGCTGCTGATCGCGGTGGTCTGGGCCTGGTTCCTGGCCCGCTTGGTCGTCCCGCGCTCGAGCGGGATCTACTTCTCGATGATCACGATGGCGTTCGCTCAAGTCATCTACTTCACGACCACCAACTGGGGCGAGCTGACCGGCGGCGAGGACGGCATCCAGGGCGTCCCGCGGCCGGCTCTGGGACCGCTGGGCCCGGACTGGCTGCACGAGTCGATGCACTTCTACGTCTTCGCCGCGGTGGTGGTGTTCGCGTCGCTGGCGCTGCTGTACTGGATCGTCCGCTCGCCGTTCGGGAGCGTGCTGCACGCCATCCGCGAGAACAAGCAGCGGGCGCGCTTCCTGGGCTACGACGTCGACAAGTACCGGGTCAACGCGTTCGTGCTCTCGGCGGTGTTCCCGGCGATCGCGGGCTGGCTGTGGACCTTCTTCCAGCAGGCCATCAACCCCGACGCGGGCTCGGTCGGCTACAGCGGCAACGTGGTGATGATGTCGATGCTGGGCGGGATCCAGACCTTCATGGGGCCGATCGTCGGCGCGATGGTCTACTGGGAGCTGCAGAACAACGTCTCGCAGTTCACCAAGTACTGGCCGGCCTGGATCGGCGCGGTGTTCGTGCTGTTCGTCCTGCTCGGGCCGCGCGGCATCATGGGCCTGATCGACGACGTGCGCCACTACGGCCTGGGAACCGCGCTGGCGCGCATCTTCTCGCGCCGCACCCGCGTCCAGACCGAGATCGCCGAGGAGCTTCCCGTCACCGCCGCGCCCGCCGCGCTGCACGAGGAGATCGCGCATGGCGAGTAACGTCATCTTTCGGACCGAGCACCTGACCCGGCGCTTCTCGGGCTTCACCGCGACCAACGACGTGTCGCTGGAGATTCCCGAGGGCGGGGTGCGCACCATCATCGGGCCCAACGGGGCGGGCAAGACGACCTTCTTCAACCTGCTCTCGGGAATGCTGCCGCCCAGCGAGGGGCGGATCTTCTTCCGCGACCAGGACATCACGGCGCTGCCGGCCTACCAGCGCGCGCGGCTGGGGATCGCGCGCTCGTTCCAGATCACCAACATCTTCGGCAAGCTCACGGTGTACGAGAACGTGCGCCTGGCGGTCCAAGCGGTGCACGACGGCAAGGCCAACTTCTTCCTCCCCGAGCGGCGGATGGGCAACCTGGCCGAGACCACCGAGCGCATCCTGCACGACGTCGGGCTGTGGGAGACGCGCGAGGCGCGGGCCGAGAACCTCTCGCACGGCGACCAGCGCCGGCTGGAGATCGGCCTGGTGATCGCGAGCGACCCGCCCGTGCTGCTGCTCGACGAGCCGCTGGCCGGCATGTCGCCCACCGAGACCCACGAGACGGTCGACCTGATCCAGCGCATCTCGCCCGGGCGCACGATCCTGCTCGTCGAGCACGACATCGACGTGGTGATGGCGATCTCGACCACCATCACGGTGTTCCAGACCGGCGCGGTGCTGGCCACCGGCACGCCGCAGGAGATCCGCGCCAACGAGGCCGTGCAACGCGCCTACCTGGGAGAACTGGTCTGATGCCGCTGCTTGAGCTGGACGCGGTCAACGCCTACTACGACAAGTCCCACGTCCTGCAGAACGTGTCGCTGAACGTGGAGGCGGGCGAGGTCGTCGCGCTGCTGGGCCGCAACGGCTCGGGCCGCTCGACGACCTGCAAGACGGTCATGGGCCTGGTCCAGGCCAAGACCGGCGCGATCCGCTTCAAGGGCAAGGAGATCACCAACAAGAGCCCCTTCTCGCTGGCCCAGATGGGGATCGCGTTCGTGCCCGAGGACCGGCGCATCTTCCCCAACCTGACCGTGGGCGAGAACCTGCGCCTGGCGGCACTGGCCGGGCGCAAGGGCAAGTGGACCGAGAAGCGGATCTACGACTACTTCGCGGTGCTCGGCGAGCGCAAGGACAAGCCGGCCAAGCTCTCGGGCGGCGAGCAGCAGATGCTCGCCATCGCGCGGGCCCTGATCGCCAACCCCGACATCATCCTGCTCGACGAGCCGATGGAGGGCCTGGCCCCGCTGATCGCGCGCAACGTCGAGGAGGTGGTGCGCCAGATCCGGGCCGAGGGCAACACGATTCTGCTGGTCGAGCAGAACGCCCACGTCGCGATGTCGCTCTCCGACCGCGGCTACGTGCTCTCCAACGGGCGGGTGGTCGGCGCGGGCACGATCGACGCGCTGCGGGCCGACGAGGCCATGATGCAGCGCTACCTGGCCGTCTAGGGTTATACTGCCGGTATGGTAACGAGCGAGGTGGTGCGCGAGGCGCTCAAGGACGTCGAGGACCCGGAGCTCCACATGGGCATCCTGGACCTGGGCCTGATCTACGACGTCGTCTGCGAGGGCTCGCAGGGCGAGGACGTCACGGTCACGATGACCCTGACCTCGCCGATGTGCCCGGTCGGCCCGATGTTCAAGCAGGCGGTGCAGAGCAAAGTCGAGAGCGTCGAGGGCGTGAAGAACGCCAACGTCGAGATCACGTTCAACCCGCCCTGGGACCCCAAGACCATGGCCAGCGAGGACGTCAAGCTCGCCCTGGGCATCTGGTGAGCCGAGCGCGCGCGTAGCGCGCTCGACTCGTCGCGTTCGGCCTTCGGCCGAGCCGCCTTCTTTAAGCGAGCGCCTTCTGCGGGACCGGCTTGCCCGGCAGCGGCGGCAGGGCGCGCGCCTTGGCCAGGTCGACCCCGCCGGCCTCGGCGACGCGCCGGCCGTAGTCCTCGTCGGCGTGGAGGAAGTGCCAGACCATCCGCTCGGCGATGTCCGGCGGGCACTCCCGCATCGCTCCGCCCAGGTTGGCGATCAGCTCGGCGCGCTCGGCGTCGCTGAACGAGCGGTAGCGGTCGCCGGCCTGCTTGTAGTCGTCCTTGAGCGCGACCGGCGGATGGTAGCCGACCTCGCCCTCGACCTGGTAGCGGTACTCCTTGTGGTGCGCGCTGTCTTCGACGATGCCCCCGCGCGAGCTGGGCTCGTAGTTGACGTGCGGGTTCGCGCCCGCTTCGAGCGAGTCGACCCGGTACGCCATCTGGCCGTCGCGCTGGTTGGTGGCGTAGGGGCACTTGGGCGCGTTGATCGGCAGGGTCAGGTAGTTCGAGCCGACCCGGTAGCGCTGCGTGTCGGAGTACGAGAACGTGCGGCCCTGGAGCAGCTTGTCGTCGCTGAAGTCGATCCCGTCGACCAGGTTGCCGGTGCCGAACGCGACCTGCTCGGTGTCGGTGAAGCGGTCCTTGGGGTTTTCGTTCAGCACGATGCGGCCCAGGGGGAGCAGCGGGAACTGGTCCTCGGGCCAGCGCTTCGTCGCGTCGAGCGGGTCGAAGTCGAGCTCGGGGTGCTCGCCGTCGTCCATCACCTGCACGCACATCTCCCACTCGGGGTAGTCGCCGCGCTCGATGGCGTCGTAGAGGTCGTTGCTGGCGTGGCTGAAGTCCTTGGCCTGGATCTCGGCCGCCTCGGCCGCGGTCAGGTTGCGCACGCCGGCCTTGGGCTCGAAGTGGAACTTGCACAGGCGGCCGGTGCCGTCGGCGGCGATCAGCTTGTAGGTGTTGACGCTCGAGCCTTCCATCTGCCGGTAGTTGGCCGGGATGCCCCAGGGCGACTGGACCCAGGTGATCATGTGGATCGCCTCGGGGTGGAACTGCACGAAGTCGAACACCCGGCGCGCCTCGTAGCGCCCGCTGACCGGATCGGGCTTGAAGGCGTGGACCATGTCGGGGAACTTCATCGCGTCGCGGATGAAGAACACTTTGAGGTTGTTGCCGACCAGATCCCAGTTGCCGTCCTCGGTGTAGAACTTGATCGCGAACCCGCGCGGATCGCGCATGGTCTCGGGCGACTCCTTGCCCCCGACCACCGTGGAAAAGCGCAGGAAGATCGGCGTCTTCTTGCCCCGCGCGCCGAAGAGCTTGGCCCGGCTGAGCTCGCCGCTGGGGCGGCCGCCGATCGTGCCGTAGGCCTCGAACCAGCCGTGCGCGCCCGCGCCGCGCGCGTGCACCACGCGCTCGGGGATGCGCTCGCGGTCGAAGTGCGAGATCTTCTCCAGGAAGTGGTAGTTCTCGAGCGTCGCGGGACCGCGCGGACCGACCGAGCGCAGGTGCTGGTTGTCGTGGATGGGGTGCCCCTGCCGGTCGGTCAGGCGGGGCTGCTGCTGATCGCTCAAACGGATTCTCCCAAGTGAGAGTGATATTCAATCTCACCCGGAGACTACCAGGGCGCGGCGGCGGCGTCAAGCCGCGACATACGTTCGACGCCGTCTCCTCGGCGTGGGTGCCCGAAGCGGAGAAGAACGGGACCGGGCGGTGGCTGCGCGGGGGGCTGACGGGTAGAAGCTCGGCGTGAAGACGTTCTCCCGCCCGCTGCTCGCCGTGCTGGCGCTCGGCGTGAGCGCCGCGCTGACGGCCGGTCCAGCCGCCGCCCGGCGCTCCGAACCGTACCTGGGCCCGCCGGCCACGCCGCTCCCGACGCTCGGCCCCCTCGCCTCGCCCGGACCCGGCGTGCTGGCCACCCAGGCGCCCGACCCCTGCGCCAACGACCAGTTCCTGGCCGACCGCACGATCCCGCAGGCCGGCCGTTACGACGTGACGGTCTGCGGCGTGGTCGTCCCCCTGTCGGCCGCCAAGCCCGCGGCGGGGGTCAGCCCGGCCGCGCGCTTCGCGCTGGTCGCCGACGGCACCCCGCCGGTCGCGGTCGCCGGCCCGGTGAGCGCCAACCCGGGCGACAACGTCCTGGTCCACGGCCGCTTCGTGCGCGACCGCGACGCGGGCGAGACCATCGTCGCCGGCTACGTGGTCGTCAACGGCGTGACGACGCCCGGCACGGCGCAGCGGTAACCGGGCGACGGCGCCGAAGCGTCGTCCCGATGTCCACCACCGAAAGCCCGCACGAACACGCCGCCGCGCGCCTGGCGGCGATGCGCGCCGAGTCGCTCGCCCCGGCGGGCGAGGCAGCGAACGAGAAACAGCGCGCGCGCGGCAAGCGCACCGCGCGCGAGCGCATCGAGGCCCTGGTCGACCCCGGCTCGTTCGTCGAGCTGGACCGCTTCGCGGTCCACCGCACGACCGCGTTCGGGCTGGACGAGCGGCAGTTTCTGGGCGACGGCGTGATCACCGGCCACGCCACCATCGAGGGGCGGCAGGTCTTCCTCTTCTCGCAGGACTTCACCGTGCTGGGCGGGTCGCTGGGCGAAGTGTTCGCCGAGAAGATCTGCAAGGTGATGGACCTGGCGGTGAAGACCGGCTCGCCGATGATCGGCATCAACGACTCCGGCGGGGCGCGCATCCAGGAGGGCGTGGTGAGCCTGGGCGGCTACGCTGAGATCTTCTGGCGCAACGTGCAGTCCAGCGGGGTGATCCCGCAGATCAGCCTGATCGCCGGGCCGTGCGCGGGCGGCGCGGTCTACTCGCCCGCGATCACCGACTTCACGGTGATGGTCGAGGGCATCTCGCAGATGTTCATCACCGGGCCCGAGATCATCAAGTCGGTCACGGGCGAGGACGTCGGCTTCGAGGAGCTGGGCGGGGCGATCACCCACGCCAGCAAGAGCGGCGTGGCGCACCTCACCGCCGCCGACGAGGACGAGATGAACGAGCACGTCCGCCGCCTGCTCTCGTTCATCCCCTCCAACAACCTCGACGACCCGCCGCTGGTGCCCAGCGCCGACGACCCGCTGCGCACCGCGCCCGAGCTCGACGAGCTGATCCCCGACTCGCCCAACAAGCCCTACGACATCGTCGACGCGATCGTGGCGACGCTCGACGACGGCGACTTCTTCGAGATCCAGCCGCTGTGGGCGCAGAACATCGTGATCGGCTTCGGGCGCGTGGGCGGGCGCAGCGTGGGCGTGGTCGCCAACCAGCCCAAGGTGCTGGCGGGCGTGCTCGACATCGACGCCTCGATCAAGGCCGCGCGCTTCGTGCGCTTCTGCGACGCCTTCAACGTGCCGCTGCTGACCTTCGTCGACGTGCCGGGCTTTTTGCCCGGAACGAGCCAGGAGTGGGGCGGCATCATCAAGCACGGCGCGAAGCTGCTCTACGCCTTCGCCGAGGCCACGGTGCCTAAGATCACCGTCATCACCCGCAAGGCCTACGGCGGCGCCTACGACGTCATGGCCTCCAAGCACATCCGAGCCGACTTCAACTTCGCCTGGCCGACCGCGGAGATCGCGGTGATGGGCAGCGCGGGCGCGGTAAAGATCCTCAACCGGCGCGAGATCGCCGAAGCCGAGGACCCCGACGCGAAAGCCGCCGAGCTGGCCGCGGAGTACACCGAGCACTTCGCCAACCCGTTCATCGCCGCGCAGCGCGGCTACGTCGACGACGTGATCGAAGCCAGCGAAACCCGCCGCGCCGTCTCGCGCGCGCTGGACGCGCTGGCGAACAAGCGCGTCGAGAAGCCGCACCGCAAGCACGGCAACATCCCGCTGTGACGCGCGTGCGCCGCTCGACGGGCAGGGTCGACCGGCTCCCGACCAAGAGGGTTGAGGGTGCCTGACGCCCCATTCTCCGACTCCGTGGGGCTTCTCGACGGTAAAACCATCCTCGTCACCGGCGTCGCGAACCGGTGGTCGATCGCCAGCGGCATCGCGCGCCAGCTGCACGCCCACGGGGCGAAGCTGGTCCTGACCTACCAGGGGGACCGGGTCGAGGACGCGGTTCGCCAGCACGCGGCCGAGCTGGGCGACGCGCCCGTGTTCGCGTGCGACGTCACCAGCGACGCCTCGCTGGCCGCGCTCGCGGCCGGGGTGGGGCGGATCGACGGGCTGGTCCACTCGATCGCCTTCGTCAAGAAAGAGGACCTGTCGGGCCAGGTCTACGACACCTCGCGCGACGGCTTCGCGATGGCGATGGACATCAGCGCCTACTCGCTGATCGCGCTGGTCGGCCACCTCAAGGACAACTTGAACGACAACGGCTCGGTGATGGCGCTGACGTACCTGGGCGCGACGCAGATCGTGCCCAACTACAACATCGCCGGCATCGCCAAGGCCGCGCTCGAAGCCAGCGTGCGCTATCTCGCCTTCGATCTGGGCGGGCGCGGCATCCGGGTCAACGCGATCTCGGCGGGGCCGATCAAGACCGCCTCGTCGCGGCAGGTCGCGGGCTTCGGGCAGATGCCGGCCAAGGTCGCGGCGGCGTCACCGCTCAAGCGCGGCATCAGCGCCGAGGACGTCGGCAACTGCGCCGTCTACCTGGCCTCGGACCTGTCGTCGCAAATCACCGCCGACGTGCACTTCGTCGACGCCGGCTACCACGCGATGGGCATGTATCCCGACGCGGCGAAAGCATGATGAGCGTTCCCACCGCCGAGGAGCTGGCCGCGATCGCGGCCGCCTACACCGTCCACGCGCGCGGCGACGCGCCCGCAACATCCGCCGAGCGCTCGCGCTGGCGCGTCGCCGGGCGGCTGCGCGCGCTCGCGGACGCGCCCGACGCGCGGGTCGCCGCGCG
>JASLGJ010000196.1 GCA_030150085.1 Candidatus Elarobacter sp.
CTCCAGCACCAGCTCGCGCCGCTCCAGCGCCGAGCTGGTGCTGGAGAGGCGCGAGCTGATCGAGAAGTCGACCAAACCGGCCGCGATCGTGGTCGACCTGGTCGACCAGGCCCAGCGCCACCAGCTCGTCACCGTTCCGTCGCTGTACGGGCTGCCGCCGCACATCGACGCGCAGGGCCAGATGACCGCGCAGGTGGCCGACAAGTTCGAGGAGCTGCTGCGGCGCGATCCCAAGCGCGCGGCCAAGGTCCGCTCGGCCGAGGAGATCGA
Source organism: Candidatus Elarobacter sp. (assembly GCA_030150085.1). Classification (GTDB taxonomy): domain Bacteria; phylum Vulcanimicrobiota; class Vulcanimicrobiia; order Vulcanimicrobiales; family Vulcanimicrobiaceae; genus Vulcanimicrobium. Next base: position 271 of record JASLGJ010000196.1, read on the forward strand.
GACCGCGCTGGTCGAGATCGACGCCTTCGCCGCGCCGCGCGAGATCAAGCCGACCTGGCAGGCCATCGACCCGGTCGACCACTGGCGCCTGGAGCTGCCGCCGCAGCGGGTCGGCGTCGACCGGCGCGGGCGCCCGATCCCGGAGTTCGGGCGCAAGTGGGACCAGTGGGTCGCCGAGGCGCGCCGGGTCGCCCCGCACGAGGACGCCGAGCGCTTCGCCAACCGCATGCTCAACGTCGACCAGCGCAGCGTGCGCTGGGAGAAGCGCCGCATCGACGTCAAGCGCGACGGCGAGAAGTACGTCACCCTGTACTCCACCGAGGATCTGCCCGAGCGGGTGATCGAGGTCAGCTCCTCGCTCCCCGGCGCGCTCGGCAGCGCCTACCAGCGGGTCGACGAGATGCTCTCGGGCTACGCCCAGATCCCGGCCAACGGCAACGGCGCCGGGCGCGTCCCGTACGCCACCAAGCACCTCGACAGCGGCGCCGGGCGGCGCAAGCACCGCCGCAACAAGGCCCGGCCCAACCGCCCGTAGTGAGACGACGCGTCGCCGCGGGTCTGGCCGCGCTCCTCACCTTCCTCGCCCCGGCGCTGCCCGCGTTCGCGCGCCACCCCTACACGCAAGCCGGCCACCTGCGGATCGGCGTGCTGCGCGACTTCGACACGCTCGACCCGCTGCTCTCGACGCAGGCCGCGGTGACCGATCTGGCCCAGTTCGTCTTCGACGGGCTGATCCGCTACGACGACCGCGGCGACCCCGTGCCCGACGCGGCCGAGGCCATCCCGACCCGCGCCAACGGCGGCATCTCGGCCGACGGCAAGACGATCACCTACCGCCTGCGCCCCAACGTGCGCTTCAGCGACGGCGCGCCGCTGACCGCGCGCGACGTGGTCTTCACCTGGCAGCAGGTCCTCAACAAGAACAACAACGTCGCCAACCACTTCCCCTACGACCTGGCCGAGAGCGTCAGCGCGAAAGACCCCCGCACCGTCGTCGTGCGGCTGCACGAGCCCAACGCCGCCTTCGCCGCGTTCTTCATGCGCTGCGGCACGCAGGGCGCGATCCTGCCCGAGCACCTGCTGCGCGGCAAGCCCGACCTCAACAAAGACCCGTTCGGGCACCAGCCGGTGGGGAGCGGGCCGTTCGTGGTCACCAGCTACCAGCCCGGCGTGGTGGTCGAGCTGGCGCGCAACCCGCGCTGGTGGGGCCCGCGGCCCGCGCTCGACCGCGTCACCTACCGCATCATCCCCAACGAGAACTCGCTCCTGGTCGCGCTGCGCACGCACGAGATCGACTTCTACTACAACGCCCCCGAGCAGCAGTACCGCGAGCTCAAGAGCCTCTCCGGGGTGCGGATCAGTGCGCGGCCCTTCGCGGCCTACGAGCAGGTCACGTTCAACACCGGGCGCGCGCCGTTCGACGACCTGCGCGTGCGGCGCGCCGCAGCGCAGACGATCGACTGGACCACCCTGCAGCGCAGCGTCTACCTCGCCGTCGACCTGCCCGGGGTGACCGACGTGTTCCCGCTCTCGTGGGCCTTCGATCCCACCGTCAAGCCCTATCCGCGCGACCTGGGCGCGGCGCGCAAGCAGCTCGACGACGCGGGCTGGCACGCCGGTCCCGACGGCGTGCGGACGCGCGCCGGCAAGCGCCTGAGCGTCACGCTGCGCACCGTGGCGGGCGTGATCCCGCGCCAGAACGCCGAGGTGCTGATCCAGCAGGAGCTGCACGAGGTCGGCTTCGACGTGCAGATCCTCAACGCGCCGGCCAACCTGCTGTTCGCGTCCGCGGGCGCGGGCGGGCTGCTCGCCAAGGGCAACTTCGACCTCGCCATCTACGGCTGGACGCAGGCTCCCGATCCGGCCGACGACCTGCAGACGATCGGCCCCGACCGCGTTCCGCCCGGCGGCTCGAACTACAGCTTCCTGCGCGACCCGGTGATCGGCAGGCTGCAGCGCGCGGGCACTTTAGTGTACGAGCGCGAGCGGCGCAAGCCGGCCTACGCCGCGCTGCAGCGGCGCGAGCACGAGCTGGTCCCGTTCCAGACGATCGTCTGGCGGGCCAACATCAACGCCGTCAACGAGGATTTCCACGGCTTCCGCCCGGCCGTCGCGGTGACGGATTTCTGGAACCCCTGGGAATGGTCCATCTGACGCCAACGAGGTGCGCTTGACTTCCACCGACTGGATCCGCCGCAGCGACGCGCTCGCCGAGCACGTGGTCGCGCTCTACGCGCTGGTCGCGCCCGAGGACTCCTCGCAGCTCGGCCTGACCCAAGCCGACCCCGCCACCACCGACCTGAGCGCCGGCTGGCGCGAGCGCGTGCGCAGCGCCGCGGTCGCGGTGACGGCCGCGCTCGAGCGCGCGCTGGCGACCGAGAGCGACGCCCGCGTGCGCGACGACGTCGGCATCCTGCTGCGCGCCGCCGACGACGTCGCGCGCGGCCTTGCGCTCAACGAAGCGCACCTGATCTCCTACGTCGACGTCGCGAAGCTGGCGTTCGTGGGCCTGCGGGTGCTGCTCGACGAGCAGAACCCGCCCGAGCGCAAGCGCCTGGCGCTGACCCGCCTGCGCCGCTACGCCGGGCTCGAAGGCGCCGTCGTGCCGCTCGCGGTCGCGGCCGAGCACGACACCCGCGCCCGCCTGGCGCTGCCGAACCTGACCGGTCCCTACGAGCGCGAGATCCGCACCTCGCTGCAGCTCAACCCGGTGCTGCTCGGCGGCATCGAGGAGCTGCTGCGCGACGCGGACCTGACCGGCTGGGAGGAGCCGTTCGCGGCCTTCCGCGCCCAGACCGAGACCTACGCCGCGTTCGTCGAGCGCGAGCTGCTGCCGCGCGCGCGGACCGAGCACGAGCTGCCGCCCGAGGTGTACGCCTTCGCACTGCACCAGGTCGGGGTCGACATCCCGCCCGCCGAGCTGGCCCGCCAGGCGCACGACACGTTCGACGCGCTGGTGGCCGAGATGAACGCGCTCGCCCCGCGCGTCGCCGCCGCCAAGGGCTTCCCGCCCACGAACGACTACCGCGAGGTGGTGCGGCTGCTCAAGCGCGAGCAGATCACCGGCGACCCCGAGCAGGTCGCGGAGTTCTACCGCCGCCGCCTGCTCGAGATCGAGGCCATCGTGCGGCGCGAAAACATCGTGACGCTGCCCGACCAGCCGGCCCGCATCCGCGTCGCCTCGCTGGCCGAGAGCGCCGAGACGCCCTGCGCGCACATGAACCCGCCCCCGCTAGTCGGCAACACCGGTCAGGTCGGCGAGTTCGTGCTCCCGCTCGACGTCCCGCCCCCGCCCGGCAGCGAAGGGACGGAACGCTCCGACGACTTCACCCACGACGCGGTGACCTGGACCCTGACCGCGCACGAGGCGCGCCCGGGCCACGAGCTGCAGTTCGACCGCATGCTGCGCGGCGGGCTCTCGCTGGCGCGCGCGGCGTTCGCCTTCAACTCCGTCAACGTCGAGGGCTGGGCGCTCTACTCCGAGGCGCTGATGCTGCCGTTCATGCCGCTCGAAGGGCAGCTCTGCTCGCTCCTGATGCGGCTGCACCGCGCGGCGCGCGCGTTCCTCGACCCCGAGCTGCAGAGCGGCGCGATCACGCCCGAGGGCGCGCACGCGTTCCTGGCCGACGCGATCGTGTACTCCGATCCCTTCGCGCGCAGCGAGGTGGAGCGCTACACCTTCCGCGCTCCCGGCCAGGCCACCGCGTACTTCTACGGCTACATCAAGCTGGTCGCGCTGCGGGCCGAGGTGGAAGCCGCGCTGGGCGAGCGCTTCGACCCGCTGGCGTTCCACGACTTCATCGTCGACCAGGGCCTGATCCCGCCCGACGCCCTGCGCGCCGCCGTCCTCGACCGCTTCGTCAGCGCGGCCGCCACCTAGCTCGCTTCGCCGCCCCGGGCGCCCGTGTTTACCGGCCGGGCGCCCGGTGAGGGCAACCTCGCCGAGCCGCTCGCGGTTCGGATGGACGTGAAAGCCACCGTCTACCACGGCCCGCGCGACGTGCGGGTCGAGACCGTTCCCGACCCCGCCCTGCAAGCCCCGACCGACGCGCTGGTGCGGGTCGTCAACGCCGCGATCTGCGGCTCGGACCTGTGGCCCTATCGCGGCATCCAGAACCCGGCGCCGGGCTCGCGCATCGGGCACGAGTTCACCGGGGTCGTCGAAGCGGTCGGCGCGGACGTGCGCGGCGTGAAGGTCGGGCAGTTCGTCGCCGCGCCGTTCTCGTACGCCGAGGGGCACTGCGAGTTCTGCAGCGAGGGCTTGTACACGTCGTGCAAGCAGGCCGGCTTCTGGGGCGGGCTCGACGACGACGGCGGCCAGGGCCAGTTCGTGCGCGTTCCGTTCGCCGACGCGACGCTGGTCGCGATCCCCGACGCCGTGCGCGGCGATGCGACCAAACGCACCGCCGCGCTCGCCCTGACCGACGTGATGGGCACCGGCTTCCACGGCGTGGTCGCGTCCGGCTTCAAGCGCGGTGCGGACGTGGTGGTGGTCGGCGACGGCGCGGTCGGCCTGTGCGCGGTGCAGTCGGCCCGCTATCTCGGCGCGCAGCGCATCGTCGCGGTCGGCCACCACGCGGGCCGGCTGGAGCTGGCGCGCCGTTTCGGCGCGACCGAGACGGTCGACTCGCACGATCCCCAGGCCGCGCAGAAGCTCGTCGACGCCACCGACGGCGGCATCACGCACGTCGTCGAGGCGGTCGGCAACCAGAATTCGCTCGACTTCGCGCTGACCGTCGTGCGCGACGGCGGCACGGTCAGCTTCGTCGGCGTCCCGGCCGGCATGGAAACCGTCCCGTTCCGGCGCCTCTTCAACGACAACGTCTCGCTGCGCGGCGCCCTCGCCCCGGTCCGCACCTACCTCCCCGAGCTGATGACGGCCCTGGCCGACGGCAAGATCGACCCGAGCCCGGTCTTCACCGAAAAGCTCCCGCTCGAGTCCGCCCCCCGAGGCTACGCCGACATGGACGAACGCCGCGCGATCAAAGTCTGCCTGGAGATCAGCGCGCCCTAGCGGCGCAAACGCCGGGACATGGCTCGCCGGCAATGGTTCAAGCATCGGCGGCGAGCGATTCGGCGAGAAGCTCGCGAATGCGGCGCGCCGTGCACGACACGCACGATCTCGATATCGTTCCGACCGCACGGTACGCGATGACGAACGAGCGCTCGCTCCAGGTTCGGATGCCGGGGAGCAAATCATCATCACGCAGCTTTCCGAGCGTCGGGTTCTGGCCGAGAAGCGAACCCGGGCCGTGATTCGCGCCAGCACGGCATCGGCGCGCGCGAGCGACTCGCGCTCTTCGAGGTAAGCCAAGATCTCGTCCAGGTCGCGGGCCGCTCGGTGACGGTATGTGAAGGCCACGATGCAGGGGCAGGTGCCCCCGTCGTGCTAACGCGAGTTGGCCGCTTTCGGAACCGCCGTACCGCGCGCGCGCTGGCGCCGCTCGCGGATCTCTTCGAGAACCTCGGCCTCGGAGAGGTTGGGGCCATGTTCGTCGAGTGACTCGCGCAGCCAGGCGCGCAGGGCCTCGCGCTTGGTCTCCTTCTCCCGCTCCTGATCTTCGAGCAACCGTAGCCCGGCCCGAATCACCTCGCTGCTCGAAGCAAAGCGGCCCGACGCGACCTGCCGGTGGACGAAGCGGTCCAGCTCAGGCGTCAACGAGATCGTCACGCCTAGGATTCTACCAGGTAATACCAATAATTGGCATTACCTGGATCTCGGCTCAGTTTGCCGTCAGGTCGGCGCCCTCGGTGGCCGGGCCAGTTTCGTGGCGTTCGGCGGTGCGGACGAACCAGTTGAGCAGCAGCGCCAGCAGGGCCATGTCGTCGACGATGCCGAGCAGCGGGATGTCGCCCAAGATGTTGAGCGGCGAGAGGATGAACAGCGCCGCGGCGAGCGCCATCAGCTTGAGGCGCATCGGGACGCGGGCGCTCTGGATCAGCGCGGGGATGCGGCCCAGCGACTTGCGCGAGGTCAGGAGCAGTTTGAACAGACCCATGCGCCTGGATAGCGCGAACGAGCGTGGTATGTTTCGGCGATCGCTTCCTCTCTCGGCCGGCGAGCGAGGCGTGCGATGCGCCGGCCGGCCATCCCGCGTGTGCCGCGCCGCGCTGCGTGGCGGTCAGGCGCGCGAGAGGTAGTAGCGCAGGCGGATGTCGGCCTGCGCGCCGTCGACGGTCAGGATGGCGTAGCTGTAGCGCGGGTTCATGCGCTTGTCGGTAGGCGAGCCGGGGTTGGCGACGAGCGTGCCGTTTTCACGCTTGACCAGCGGGCGGTGGCTGTGACCGAACAGGATCACCTCGACCGGGTCCTCGGCGAACGCCGCCAGCGCGCGGCCGATCGTCGTGCCGCGCTTGCCGTCGCCGTGCACCAGGCCGATGCGCACGTCCTCGACGCGCACGATCTTGCGCCGGCCGAAGCGTTCGCGCAGCGCCGGGCCGTCGTTGTTCCCGGCCACCGCGTCCAACGGCGCGATGGCCTCGAAGAGCGGGACCGCGAGCGGATCGGTCAGGTCGCCCAGGTGGAGGATGCGCTCGACCCGCGCGTCACGCAGCCCGCGTTCGAGCGCGCGCGGAAGCACGCGCCCGAAGCGCGGGAAGTGCGTGTCGCTGACGACGCCGATCACCGTCATGCGGTGACGGTACCCGGTTCGTCGTCGAACGCCGCGCCGCACGCGTCGAGCGCGCCGGCGAGGGAGTGGAAGGCCGCCGCGACGCTCCGGCGCAGCCGGAACCGCCGTGCGGAGGCGAGATCACGCCTGATCGCGTGCTGCCGGTCGCCGACCAGCACCGCGAGCACGTGTTGAGGATAGGATGGCACGAAAAAACCTCCGGGATACGGAGGCTGCACAGGAACCGACGTGCCGTTACAACGGTGTGGTCAGCCTGGGTGGGCCTCCGCGAGTGCGAACGTGGGCAGCGAGACGACGAACATCGTCCGGCCGGGGTCAAGCTGATTGGTCGCGGTGTGTCGAAGCATCGTCTCTCCTTTCTAACCGCATGGCGACAAGGGTCGCGCTGCAAGCGGACCCCGAGGTTACCATGCGATTCCCAGATTCGTCAAGGGCATCTTGCCGGAGCAAGGTTCATGTCGGCGAGATGTCGCCGGCCGCGTCAGGCCGCACGTGTGCGGCCACGCCCCTCGTCACGCCGCTGCAGCGGCGTGACGGCCTGACGTTCAGGATTAGTGCGCGAACCAGCCGCCGTCGATCGAGATCGGCGCGCCGGTGATCGAGATCGCGTAGTCGCTGCACAGGAACGCGCACAGCGCCCCGACCTCGCCCACCTCGATGAAGCGCCGGGTCGGCATGGCGTCGAGAAAAGCCCGCTCGAGCGCCTGTTCCTCGCTGATCCCGCCGCCGTAGGACTGCACCAGGCCGGCGGCCTGATTGCGCACCAGGTCGGTCATCACGGCGCCGGGGCAGATCGCGTTCGCGGTGATCCCGTGCTCGGCGCCTTCGACCGCGCTGGCCTTCGTCAAGCCGACCACGCCGTGCTTGGCCGAGACGTACGCGGCCTTGTAGGGCGAGCCGATCAGACCTTGGATGCTGGCGATGTTGACGATCCGCCCGCCGCCGCGCGCGACCAGGTGCCGCCACGCCGCGCGGGTGGTGTAGAACACGCCGTCCAGGTCGATCGCCCGCACGTTGTCCCATTTCTCGACCGGAAACTCGCCGATCGGGGCGATGAACTGCACCCCGGCGTTGTTGACGACGAAGTCGAGCCCGCCGAAATCGTGGGCCGCCGTGTCGACCGTGGCCTGCACCGAGTCGTACGCGCGCACGTCGCAGCCGTAGGCCCGCGCGATCACGCCGTGCTCGGCCGCGACGGCGCGCGCGGTCTCGGCCGCGACCTCGCCGTCGAGGTCGACGATCGCGACGTCGGCCCCGGCCCGCGCCAGGGCCTCGGCGCAGGCGCGCCCGATGCCCCGAGCGGCCCCCCTGACCAGCCCCACCCCCCCGGGTAAATAGATCGATAGCAAGGTCTCGTTCCTCCTCGCGCAGGAGATCGTCCGCGTGGGTAGCCTGGTCCTCTCCAACGTCGCGCGGTCGTTCGGCGACGTGGTCGCGGTGCGCGACGTCTCCTTCACCGTCCCGGCCGGCTCGACGTTCGGCCTGCTCGGTCCCAACGGGGCCGGCAAGACGACGACGATGCGGATGATCCTGGGCATCCTCGTCCCCGACCGCGGCACGGTGCGCTGGGACGGCGCCCCGGTCGACGGCCGAGTGCGGACCCGCTTCGGGTACCTGCCCGAGGAACGCGGCCTCTACGGCAAGCTCAAGGTGCGCGAGCAGATCGCCTACTTCGGGCGCCTGCACGGCGTCCCGCGCCCGCTCGACGCCCGCCGGGCCGCGGAGTGGATCGAGCGCCTGGGCCTGGGCGAGTACGCCGACCGGCCCTGCGCCGAGCTCTCGAAGGGCAACCAGCAGAAGGTCCAGATCGCCTGCGCCGCGCTCCACGAGCCGGTCCTGCTGGTGCTCGACGAGCCGTTCTCGGGCCTCGACCCGGTCAACGCCGAGGTGCTCCTGGAGGCCCTGCGCGCGCTGCGCGCGGCGGGCACGACGCTGATCCTCTCCTCGCACCAGATGTGGCAGATCGAGGACCTGTGCGAGCGCTTCTGCGTGATCGCGGGCGGGGTGGTGCGCGCGGCCGGCACGCTGGCCGAGCTGCGCGCCGCGTGGCCGACCCGGGTGATCGAGGTCGAGCCGGCGGCCGAGGCGCTGCGGGCGGTGGTCGCCGCGCTGCCCGGCGCGCGCGCGCTGCCGCCCTCGGAGCACCCCGCGCTGGCCTACGAGGTGCCGGCCGACGCCGACACCGCGGGGCTGCTGCGGCGGCTGGTCGCGGCCGGCGACGTGACCCGCTTCGAGCGGCTCGAGCCGAGCCTGCGCGACATCTACCTGCGCGCCACGGAGGCCGCGGCGTGAACGCGATCGGGATCGTGTTTTCCGCGGAGTTCCTGCGCCGCGCCACCTCGCGCGCGTACATCTTCGCGACCCTGATCGGCGCGGTCAGCATCGTGTTGATCGCGGTCCTGCCCAAGGTCTTCGCGGGCGGCTTCGGCGGCGGTGCGACCACCCTGGTGCTGGTCGGCGACCCGGCCCTGACCGCGGCCGCGCGGCCGCTGCTCGAGCCCGACTACAAGATCGCGGCGACGCTCCCGCGCCTGGACCGCGCGCCC